>CP099833.1:0-183323 GCA_029851385.1 Candidatus Shikimatogenerans bostrichidophilus
TTTGTTCAATTTTTATATTCAAGCACAATGCTTTTAATTCTTTTATTAAAACATTAAAAGATTCAGGCACATTAGGACTAGGTATTTTCTTACCTTTTATAATAGATTCATACGTTTCATATCTTCCTTTTATATCATCAGATTTAATAGTTAATAATTCTCTTAATAAATTAGAAGCTCCGTATGCCTGTAAAGCCCATACTTCCATTTCACCTAATCTTTGACCACCTAATTGAGATTTACCTCCCAATGGTTGTTGAGTAATTAAAGAATATGGACCTGTAGATCTTGTATGTAATTTATCATCTACCATATGTCCTAATTTTAACATATAAAGGACACCTATAGTAATTTTATTTATATATTTTTCACCAGTTATACCATCATACAAATTAACTTTACAGAAATTTTTAATTTTATTCTTTTTTAATAAATTATGTAGTATTTTTATTGTACACCCATCAAAAATAGGTGTATCAAATTTTTTATTATTTTTATACCCTATATAACCAAGTATAGCTTCTAAAACTTGACCAAGATTCATACGAGAAGGTACGCTTAACGGATTTAATACCATATCTATAGTAGTACCATCTTCTAAAAATGGCATATTTTCTTCTCTTACTATTTTAGCTACTACACCTTTGTTTCCATGTCTACCTGACATTTTGTCTCCTACTTTTAATCTTCTTTTTTGTATAATATATATTTTTACTTTTTTAATATTATTATTTAATAATGGATGACCCAAAAAAAATTCTAATTTATTATTAATAAATTTATCTTTATAAATTTTAAAATAGATATTATAATTATTTAATAATATTTTTATAGCTTTTTTAATATTTGAATCTATTGTAATATAACGAAATAATTTTTTTAATTTTAATAGGTATACTATTATATTTTTATTAATATTACTATTCTTTTTGTAAATATGGTAGTAAATCTTATTTTTTTTAAATTTTGGAATAAATATATTATTATTTATTTTAGTACGCTTTAATAGTCTTTTTATTTTTATAGCTAATGTATCATAAAATTTTTTTAAAGTTTTTAAATATTTTTTTTCATTGTAATCAATATATTTTTTATATTTTATATTTTTATATTTATATATTTTAACTTTTGAAACTATACCATTTAAATATTTAGGAGCTCTTAATGAAATATCCTTAATGTTACTAGCTTTATCTCCGAAAATATATTTTAATAATTTTTCTTCAGGAGTTGTTATTTTTTTATTTTTAGGTTTAATTTTACCTATTATAATATCTCCAGGGCGTACTTTGCTACCTACCTTAATAATACCATTATTGTCTAAATTTTTTAATTTTTTTTTACTTATATTAGGTAAATCTCTAGTAAATTCTTCTTTTCCATATTTTATTTTTTTTAAAGTAGAAGAAAATATTTCTATATGTAATGAAGTAAACATATCTTTGTGTAATACTTTATTTGATATTACTATAGAATCTTCAAAATTATATCCTTTCCACGACATAAATGCTACCAAAATATTTTTACCTAATGATAAATATCCATTTTTACTAGCAAAACCATCAGATAATACTTGATTTTTTTTTATTATATCTCCTTTTTTTACTATAGGATTTAAATTAAAACATGTATTTTGATTAGTTCTTTGAAACTTAGGTAATTTATGAACATAATATTTTTTATTAAAATTAGTAAATTTTTCTATTGTTTTATAGTCATACCTAATAATAATTTTTTTAGAATCTACATATTTTACTTTACCATCACTTTTCGCATTGATATAATTTCTAGAATAATATATAATTTTATCTTCTAATCCCGTACCTACTATAGGTTCGTCTGGGTATAATAATGGTAATGATTGTCTCATCATATTAGACCCCATTAATGCCCTATTTGCATCGTTATGTTCTATAAATGGTATCAAAGAAGCTGATATAGACAATATTTGATTTGGAGAATAATCTATATAATTAATATATTTTAAATTTTTATATACTATCTTATTATTCCTTCTAACTATAAATTTTACTTTTTTATTTTTATTTATATATACATTATGCAATCCTATATTAATATCTTTTTCTTCTTCTGAAGTTAAAAAATATAATTTGTTATCTATAATACCATTAGTAATTTTTCTATATGGAGTTTCTAAAAAACCAAATTTATTAATATTTGAAAATAAAGCTAATGAATATATTAATCCAATATTAGGCCCCTCTGGAGTCTCTATTGGACATAATCTACCATAATGAGAATCATTTACATCTCTAGCTTCAAAAGATGCTCTAGATTTAGTTAATCCTCCCGGGCCTAATAAGGTTACTCTACGTTTATGTGTAATTTCAGATAAAGGATTAGTTTTATCTAGAAATTGGGATACTTGACTAGTAGAAAAGAAAGTATTAATTAAAGAATTTAATATTCTAGAATTTATTAACCTTTCTTGATTATACGTATCATATAAGTTAATATTAATTCTATTTTTAATAGAATTTTTTATTCTATATAATCCTAAAGAAAATATACTAGATAAATGATCTCCTATCATTTTCACTTGTCTATTTGATAAATTATCTATATCATCTATTTCTTTAGGATTATTCAATAAATCTATTAAACTATTTAATATTCTTCTATAATCTTCTTTAGTTAAATAATGAATATTTAATTTACTTTTATTATTTAATTTCAAATTTAACTTATATCTACCTATATCCCCTAAGTCATAATATTTTTTCTTAAAAAATATTCTACTAAGAAAATTCTTAGCTACATTTAAATTCGGCGGTATAGTTTTTCTAAAAAGTTTATAAATGTAAATATTACATACATTATATTTCTTATTATCATTTTTTTTTATGTTTTTTTTTAATATTCTATATCTTAATATATTAAAGTTTTTACTATACAAATACAAATATAATATCTTATTATTAATTAATATATTAATTATATGTTTATTTAATATAGTATTTTTTTTTAATATTATTTTCCCTTTCTTATTTAATATATCATAAACATTTCTACGTCCTATTAATAATTTAAATTCAATTTTTTTTAAATTTATTTTTTCATATAGATCAAAAATTTCATAAAAATCATTATCTTTTTTTAATCCTAATGCTCTTAAAAAAGTTAATGTAAGTACCTTCTTTTTTTTATCAATATATGTATAAATTATACTATTGTTATCTATAAAAAATTCCAACCATACTCCAACTACAGGTATTACTCTTATATAATATATTTTAAACCCATTATAATCATATGTTTGACCAAAAAATATACCAGGAGATCTATTTAATTGATATATAATCGCTCTTTCATTCCCGTTAATAATAAAACTACCATTATTAGTAATGAAAGGACAAGTACATAAATAATATATTCTATCTTTTATAATTTTGGTGTTTTTAATATAAAATGTTAATCTTAATTTTATATTTATATTAGTACCATAAGTCATTTCATTTTCTATAGATTCCTTTAAATTATATTTAGGTGGATAAGCATAATAATTTAAAAAATCTATTCTAAACTTATTTAATTTATTTTTTATAGGGAAAAAATTTTTAAATATCTTAAATAATATATCTTTCTTATTATCTATTTTATATACACTTAAAAAATTTCTATAAGAATTAATTTGTCCTCTTAATAAATCAAAATATAATATTTTTTTACTTAAATTAGAAAAATTTATTCTATCATTTAACATATTAATTAGATTCTTTTAATTCTATATTTGCATCTATTTTTTTAAAATCTTCTTGTATTTTTTTAGCTTCTTCTAAATTTATTGATTTTTTAATTAAACTTGGTAGTTTATCAATTAATGATTTAGATTCAGTCAAAGTTTTTCCAGTTATATTACTTATTAGTTTGATTACTGGCAACTTAACTGTACCTAATGAATTTAAGTAAATATCGTAAGTAATATCTTGCGTGTTTTTAGTAACTTCTTCTTCTTTTTGAATATTACTATTATCACTAATAGATAAATTACTATTATCAATTTTTATATTATATTTTTTTTCTAAAATATTATATAATTTATTTATTTCTTTAATATTTAATTTCACTAAATTTTTAGCAATAGTATTAAGTTTATTCATTTTATTATATTTTTTTTTTTAAGGATTTTATCATATTTAATATTATATTATTAATATAAATATTATATTTTATTAAATTTAATTTAATTTTATTTTTTAATAGATAAAGTATATTAAATATTATATTTTCTTTAGAATTTAATTTAATTATATCACTAATTTTATAATTTATAAAATATACTTTATCTATAATTGCTCCTTTAAAAATGGGATATAATATATTATTAATAGAAATTTGATTATTTTTTATAATCTTGGCAGATATATTAATATTATTAGTAAACATTAAATAAGTAGAACCATAAAAAATGTTTTTATATTTATTTTTAAATATTCTTTTTAATAAATTATTTTTAACATTTGTTAAAGTTATGTTATTGTTATAACACTCTCTTTTAAAATTATTTAATAAATTAGAATTGAATCTTGATATATCTATAAAATATAAATATTTATATTCTTTAATTATTCCTTTAATTTTTTTTATTATTATAATTTTATCTTTTTTTTTCATATTATATAAATAATTTTAAACTTGGACTCATAGTAGTATTTATATATATATTATTAATATAAATATTTCTATTTATTTTATTTATTTTTTCTATAATATATAAATAATTTTTAATTATTATATCGTTTTTAAAATTTATTTTTCCAATCATTAAATGTATAATATTATTCTTATCTATTTTAATAGTTATATTTTTACCATTTTTATATTTTTTTATTATATCTAAATAATTTTTTTCATTTACTATCGTATCACTATCATAATTTGGTAATATATTTTTCTTACCTAATATTTTTGCAAAATTCAAAAGATATTTCATATAATATTTACTAGAAATTATATAATCAAAATTTATAATATCATTATTATCTATATTGCTTATATATTTACTACCTCCTATATATTCAATATTTATTTTATCTTTAATAATATTTCTGAATCGTTTTTCTATTAATACTAATATTTTATTTTTTCTACCATTACTATATGGTAAAAAATATGTATTTTTAAATGTTAAATTTTTATTATTATTTTTTAAATTTATATAAATATTAATAGAAGAATTAAATTTTGCAAAATGATTATCTTTTAAAATAGAAATAGCTTCATCTATTTTATATTTATTACTTTTATTAAAATTAATTAATATTCTTTTAAGATTTTTAGTTCTTTTTTTCATGTTTAATTTTTACACCTAATGATTTTAATGTACCTTTTATCATAGACACAGCAGATTCTAA
Source organism: Candidatus Shikimatogenerans bostrichidophilus (assembly GCA_029851385.1). GTDB lineage: Bacteria > Bacteroidota > Bacteroidia > Flavobacteriales > Blattabacteriaceae > Shikimatogenerans > Shikimatogenerans bostrichidophilus_D. The sequence continues at coordinate 5,376 of CP099833.1, forward strand.
ACTAAAACAATTTAAATCAGAAATTTTATATTCTGCTAATTTATATATATCGCTTAAATTAATTTCACCTATAATTTTTTTATTAGGTTCGCTAGATCCTTTTTCAATATTTAATAATTTTAATACCTTATATTTTATAGATTTTTTTTTAATTTTAAAATCGAAACTTTTATCTTCATATATATATATATGTATAAACAACAATTTATTTAAATTATCTTTTGTTTTATTATTAAAATAATTACAAAAATCCATAATATTTACACCTATTGCACCTAATGTCGGACCTAATGGTGGAGATGGGTTAGCCAACCCCCCTTTTAAATTAATTTTTATTATTTTAAATATTTTTTTCATTTATTATATTTTATTTACTTTATTTTTATCAATTTTTAAATTTACTAATCTTCCCATTATATATATAGATATTTCTATTTTATCTTTATATTTATTTTCTACTTTACCAGATAATCCCATAAAAGGTCCACTATTAATTTTAATATCATCACCTTTGTTAATATTAATATCTTTTTTCTTATTTTTTTTTAAAAATTTTTCTAATTCTTTGAAGTTTAATGATATCGGTAATTTATTTACTCTTTCATTTAGAAATCCAATTACTCCATTTATTTTTTTTATTTTATATAATAATAAAAAATCTAATTTAAAGTATAATATCAAATATCCTGGCAAGAGTCTTTTTTTATATATATATCTTTTATTATCTTTTACTATAACATCTTTTTTAATAAAATTATAAACAATTAATTTTTTATCATTAATAATATTTTTAATTTTAGAAATTATATCTATTTCATACTTAGTTATTATATTTATAATATACCATTTTCTTTTGATCATTTTAATATAATTTTTTTTTAAAAAAAATAACACGGAAGGTAAGATTCGAACTTACAACCTACGGTTTTGGAGACCGTTGCTCTACCATTAAGCTACATCCGTGTATAGTTTAAAAATATTTAAATTAAATCTGTAACTTGACCGGCTCCTACTGTTTTACCACCTTCTCTAATAGCGAATTTTAATCCTTTATTTAATGGAATAGACTTTTGTAGTTTTACTTCTATATTAATATTATCTCCTGGCATTACCATTTCTATACCTTTGGGTAATATTATACTACCAGTTACATCAGTAGTTCTAAAATAAAATTGAGGTTTATATTTATTATAGAAAGGTGTATGTCTACCCCCTTCTTCTTTTTTTAATATATATATATTGGCTTTAAATCTTTTATAAGATTTTATAGTGTTAGGTTTAACTACTACCATACCTCTATTAATATCTTTTTTTTCTATGCCTCTTAATAATAAACCTACATTATCTCCTGCTTCTCCTTTATCTAAAATCTTTCTAAACATCTCTATACCAGTTACCGTAGTACTTATTTTTTTTTCATTACCTATACATTCTACTGCATCACCTGTATTTATTATACCACTTTCTATTTTACCTGTACATACAGTACCTCTACCAGTAATAGTAAAAATATCTTCTATAGGCATTAAAAAAGGTTTATTTATATCTCTTATAGGATTAGGTATATAATCATCTATAGTTTCCATTAATTTATAAATATTATTAATTTCTTTTTTATCTCCCTTTAATGCCTTTAATGCTGATCCTTTTATTATAGGAGAATCTATAAAATCATATGATTTTAATAAATCTTTAGTTTCTTCTATAACTAAATCTAACAATTCATTATCTTCTATTAAATCTATTTTATTTAAAAATACGATTATTTTTGGTACCCCCACTTGTTTAGCTAATAATATATGTTCTCTAGTTTGTGGCATAGGTCCATCAGTAGAAGCTATTACTAAAATGGCTCCATCCATTTGAGCAGCCCCCGTGATCATATTTTTTATATAATCCGAATGACCTGGACAATCTATATGAGCATAATGTCTTTTATCAGTATTATATTCAATATGTGATGTATTAATAGTTATACCTCTTTCTTTTTCTTCTGGTGCATTATCAATAGCACTAAATTTCTTTTCTTCAGCTAATCCTTTAATAGATAAAGCTTTTGTAATAGCTGCCGTTAATGTAGTTTTACCATGATCTACATGACCTATAGTACCTATATTAATATGTGGTTTATTACGTAAAAATTTTTCTTTTGACATATAGTTTTAAAATTTTAAGCGGGAAACGGGAATCGAACCCGTAACGATCAACTTGGAAGGCTGACATTCTACCTATTGAATTATTCCCGCTATAAATATGGGGAGAGTAGGATTCGAACCTACGAAGATAATAATCAACAGATTTACAGTCTGTCCTCGTTAACCACTTGAGTATCTCCCCCCTATTATAACTTATAAGCCGAAGGTGGGAATCGAACCCACGACTTCGAGATTACAAATCACGTGCTCTACCATACTGAGCTACTTCGGCATTATATATAATATAAAATAAATATATATTTATAATATATAATTAAATAATTATAATATAATATATGAAATATAATTATAAAAAGATAGAAAAAAAATGGAGATATATACATAAAAAATTTAATTTTTTAAAATTTAATAAAAAAAAAAATAAAAAATTTTATATACTAAATATGTTCCCTTATCCTTCTGGATATGGTTTACATATTGGTCATAGTATTGGATATATATATACTGATATAATATCAAAATATAAATTACGTTTAGGATATAATATCTTAAATCCTATTGGATTTGATTCTTTTGGATTGCCTGCTGAACAATATGCTTTAAAAACTAAAAATTTACCTAAAAATATAATAAAAAAAAGTATTTATAACTATAAGAAACAAATTAAAAAATTAGGTGTATTTTTAAATTGGGATAAAGAAATAAACACAAGTGATGATAAATATTATAAATGGACACAATTTATATTTATTAAATTATTTAATAGTTATTATTATAAAAATAAAATATTACCAATAAAAAAAATAAATTTTAAAATTAAATCTGAAAATTTAAATAAATTTAGATTAGCATTTTTAAAATATAGTTATATAAATTGGTGTCCAAAATTAAATAGTATATTAGCCAATGATGAAATTGAAAATGGTAGGAGTATAAGAGGTGGATATAAAGTTATATTAAAGAAAACTTTACAATGGCATCTTAGAATAACGAAATATATACCAAAATTATTAAAAGATTTAGATAATTTAAAATGGCCTGATAATGTTAAGAATAACCAAATTAAATGGATAGGACTTAAAAATGTTTATACTATTAAATTAAAATTATTTAAAAAAAATTTTAAAATTTTTAGTATTAATAAAAAAAGATCTATACATTCAATAATTTTTAATTACCCTTCTAGATTTACCAATTATATTTTAAATTTAATAAATAAAACCCAAAAGAAAAAAATTATAAAATTATTAAATAAAAATTATTATAATGAAAAATTTAAAATATTAATTAAATTCAAAAATAATTATAGAAAAAAAATTAATATATATATTAGTAATTATTATAAAAATTATTATTTAAAAGATACATATATAAATTATAAAGAAGATAAAGAATTTAAAAAAGTAAAAACAATTTATATATTAAAATCTAAAAATATTATATATATAAAATATACTTTTAAAAAAAAGTATATATATAATTTAAAAGATATTATATATTCTAGACAAAGATATTGGGGGGAACCTATACCTATATATTATATAAATAATATACCATATAGCATAAATAAAAAATATTTACCTTTAAAATTACCCAATATATCTAAAAAATATTTTATTAAAAGTAAATTTAATTTAAATTATATAAAGAAATGGGCATGGGATGATATTAATAAAAAGGTTACCTATAAAAAATATATTAATAATAAGAATAAAGTTTATCCATTAGATGTAAATACTATGCCAAGTTATGCAGGTTCTAATTGGTATTTTTTAAGATATATAAGTCCAAATTATAAAAAATTTTTATTTAATAATAAAATAAATTATTGGAAAAATGTAGATTTGTATATAGGGGGGAAAGAACATATTAATGGTCATTTATTATATTCTAGATTTATTACTAAATTTTTATATGATTTAAATATTATAAAATTTAAAGAACCTTTTAAAAAATTTATACCTCAAGGTATAATATTAAATGAAACATATATAATATATAAATATAAAAACACTATATATTCTTTTGATATTATTAATGATAAATTTAAAAAAAAATTACAAAAAATATATATTAATAAAAAAGATATTATATTAAATAAATATTTAAATATATTTAAAAAAAAATATAATAAATATAATTTAATTAAGAATAAGTTTAATAAGATATTATGTGAGGTTAAAATAGAGAAAATGTCAAAATCAAAATATAATATAATTACTCCAGATTCAATAATTAAAAAATATGGTATAGATTGTTTTAGATTATATATAATATTTTTAGGACCTTTTCAAGAAAAAAAAATTTGGAACATTAATAAAATAAATGGAATTAAGAGATTTCTAAATAAAGTTTGGAATTTTTTTTTAATAAAAAAAAATAAAAAAATTAATAAAATATATAAAATAAAAATTTATAAATATTTAAATTTGATTCATTTAAATTTTAAGAAATTTATTATATATAAAAATATTAGTATTTTTATGAAAATATTTAATATTTTAATAAAAAATAAAATATATAATTTAAAATTAAATAAAATAATATTAATATTATTATCTAATTATATACCTTATATTACAGAAGAAATTTGGAATAGATTAGGAAATAAAGGAAGTATTTTTTATGAAAAAATTAAAATTATTAAATATAAAGATAATCTTATTAAATATTTAATTTTAATAAATAATAAGTTTAAAGATACTATATATACAGATAAAGATAATAACAATTTAACATATTTAAAAAATATAATTTATAATAAAGTATATTATCCTGATAAAATTAAAAAAATAATTTTTATAAAGAATAAAATTATTAATATTTTATTTTAATTTGTTGTATAAATTAATATATATATGACAAAGAGACACAGCTATACTATCATAAATATCTAAATATTTACTATATTTCTTTTTTATTTTAAATTTTTTTTTTATCATATTATATATGTATTTTTTACAAACATTACCGTTACCTGCTATAACATATTTAATAGTTTTAGGATAGTATTTAAAAACTTTTTTTTTATTATGTAATGCTGATAATAAAATTATGCTTTGACATTCTATTAATCTTCTAAGAGACATTAAATTTTTACCATAATAAGTATTTTCCATTACTATAGTATTAGGTTTATATTTTTTTATAATTTTATCAATATATATATATATAATTTTTATCTTTTTTATATATTCTTTTTTATATTTTAAAAATATTTCTTTTAATTTTATAATTTCTATTTTATTTTTAATTACTTTTATAACAGATATACCTATAATATTAATACCAGGGTCTATACCCATAATAATATAATTTTTCATAAAATAAAATTTTTGGTATTATAGATTTATAATTTATATTATTTTTTAAAATAAATTAATTTTAATGATAAATTATAATAATAAAATAATTATTTATAAAAAAAAAATAAAAATTATTGATAAGAAAAAATTAAAAAATTATATATTAATAATTAAAGATTTTTTAATATTTCCAGGTATAATATTACCAATTAATATTTATGATAATGAAATAAAAAAAATTTTTTTAAATATATATAAAAAAAATAAATTTATTTCTGTTTTTATAAAAAAAAATAATAAAAATAAATTATATAAGCTTGGAATTTTATGTAAAATTATAAAAATTTATAAAATTAATAATAATTTAACCATATTATTGCAAGGTTTATCTAAGTCTATATTATTAAATAAAAAAAGAAATAAGGTTTATAAAAATTTATTATTTATTAGTTATATTTATACTTTTAAAGATTATAAAATAGATAATAAAAAAATTAAAATATTATCTTACATAAAAATATTAAAAGATAAATCTATTCAATATTTAACCAATAATAATGATAGTGCTCATCTAATAAATAATATTAATCAGATTAATGACTTTAGAACTCTAATTTATTATTTATTAATAAATATTGTTAATATAGTAAATTATAAATTTATTATATATAAGGAAATAAATATAAAAAGACAATTTCGAATACTATTAAAATATTTATTATTTGAATTAGAAAAAAAGAAAATATATTCAGAAATTATTAATAATATTAATATTAGGATAAAAAAACAACAAATAGAATATTATTTAATACAACAAATAAAAGCATTAAAAGAGAAGATAGGATATAAAGATAATAATGATATTGAAATTTTATTAAATAAATCATTAAAAGTAAAATTATCTAAAGAATGTAGAGAAATATTTAATAATGAAATTTTAAAATTAAAAGATTTGAATACTAATGTACAAGAATATTATATAATAAAAAATTATTTAAATTTATTATTAAAATTACCTTGGGGAAAATATACAAAAGATAATATAGATATTAACAATGCAATAAAAATATTGAACAATAATCATTATGGTATTAAAGATGTAAAAAATAGAATATTAGAATTTTTATCTATACTTAAATTAAATAATAAAATTATTTCACCAATTATATGTTTAATAGGACCACCTGGTGTAGGTAAAACTAGTTTATCAAAATCTATAGCTAAAGTTTTAAATAGAAAATTTATAAGAATATCATTAGGAGGATTACATGACGAGTCAGAGTTACGTGGTAATAGAAAAACATATGTAGGAGCTATGCCTGGTAGAATTATTAAATCTATTATTAATGTTGGTACTTCTAATCCTGTTATTTTATTAGATGAAATAGATAAAATAGGTGGAGTAGGATATAATAGCGATCCTTCTTCAGCACTATTGGAAATATTAGATTCAGAAACTAATTATGAATTCTATGATAATTATTTAGAAGTAGGATATGATTTATCTAAAATATTATTTATTACTACTGCTAATAATATAAATAATATTAATTATATATTATTAGATAGAATGGAAATAATAAATATAAATGGATATACTATAGAAGAAAAAATTAATATATCGATAAATTTTATTATACCTAAATTAATTATTAAAAATGGATTAAGTGAATATAATATAAAAATAAATAAAAAAAATTTAGAATTTATAATAATAAATTATACTAATGAATCTGGAGTAAGAACTTTAATAAAAGTAATAGAAAAACTTTTAAGATACATAGCTAGAATATTAGTTAAAGAGAATAAGATTATTAATTATATTAATAAGAGATTGATAATGAAAATATTAGGTTCTTTTTATATTAATAAATATGAAATTATTAATAAACCAGGTATATCTATAGGATTAGCTTGGACTGGATATGGAGGTGATATTATATATATAGAAAGTATTTTATTAAATAATGGTCAGGGTCGTATTTCAATAACTGGTAATATTGGAAAAGTTATGAAAGAATCTATTATTATAGCAAATAAATATATTCAAGCTAATTATAAGTTATTAAATATTAGAAAAAAATTTTTTACAAATTATGATTTACACGTACATATACCAGAAGGCGCTATACCTAAGGATGGCCCATCTGCAGGTATAGCTATATATTCATCATTATTATCTTCATATTTATTAAAACCTATAAAAAATTATTTAGCTATGACAGGTGAAATTACATTACGTGGTAGTATATTAGAAGTTGGTGGTATAAAGGAAAAAATATTAGCAGCAAAAAGATTATCAATAAAAAATATAATATTACCTTATAAAAATAAATATAATATTAAAAATATAAATAAAAAATATTTAAGAGGCATAAAATTTTATTATATTAACTCTATAGAAGAAATAAGAAATATAATATTTTAAAATATGAAAAATAATAAATATATAATAACAGCAGCTTTACCATATACAAATGGTGATATTCATATAGGTCATTTATCAGGTGTATTTTTGCCTGCTGATATATATAATAGATATCTAAAATTAAATAATAAAGATACTATATTTATATCTGGCTCGGATGAACATGGAGCTAGTATATTAATAAAATCTATTAATGAAAATAAATCTCCTATTGATATAATAAATAAATATCATAAAAAAATAAAATATAATTTAAGAATTTTTAAAATTAGTTTAGACAATTATTTTAGAACTTCTAATAAAATACATAAAAAATTTGCTTTAAAAGTTTTTTATAAATTATATAAAAAAAATTTTTTTATAAATAAAGACACATATCAATATTATGATAATATTAAAAAAATATTTTTAGCCGATAGATTTATTATAGGTATTTGTCCTATATGTAATTATAATAATGCATATAGTGATATTTGTGATAAATGTGGTACAACATTAAAGATAGGAGACTTAATTAATCCAATATCAATATTAACAAAGAAAGAACCAATATTAAAAAAAACTAATAATTTATTTTTAATATTTAAAAAAGAATATATAAAATATTTATATAGTAAATATAAAAAATTAAATTTTAATAAAAAAATATTAAAATATATTTATAATTTTATTAAAATAGGAATAAAAAAAAGATCAATTACAAGAGATATTAATTGGGGAATATATATAAAAAAAATTAATAAATTTAAAAGAAAAGTTATTTATGTTTGGTTCGAAGCTATATTAGGATATATTTCTAGCACCATAGATTTATCTTTTAAAAGAAATATAAATTATATAAGATATTGGAAAAGTAAAGATACAAAGTTAATTAATTTTATAGGCAAAGATAATATAGTTTTCCATAGTATATTTTATCCTATAATAATAAAAAATTACAATAAAAATTATATATTACCATATTATATAAATGTTAATGAATTTTTAAAAATTAATGGAGAAAAGATTTCTACATCTAAAAATAAAGGTATATTTATAGGTAAGTTTATAAAATATTTACCTAAATATATAGATAGTTTAAGATACACTTTAATAAAAGAAATGCCTATTAATAAAGATAGTAATTTTACTTGGGATAAATTTAAATATCATAATAATTCTGAATTAATAGGTATATTAGGAAATTATTTTAATAGAATAATAAATTTAATACATATAAAGTTAAATGGTTATATACCTAAAAATAAAAAGATTAATAAATATGATAAATATATATTAAACAAAGTCAATAAAAATATTAAAAATATAGATAAATATATATTAAATTATAATTTTAGAATGGCAATAAATAAATTTATTGATATTTCTAGAATAGGTAATAAATATTTATCTATGACTTCACCTTGGAAAGTAAAAAATAATGAATATATAAAAAAAATTTTATATGTATCTTTAGAAATTTTAAAAATTATTATAAGATTAAGTTATATATTTTTACCTTATACATACAAAAAATTTTTAAAAATTTTAAATATTAATGAAAGTAATTTAGTTAATAATAAAATAGTATTTCCGTTGAAACATAAAATTAATAAACCTAAAATTATTTTTTTTTATATAACAGATAATTTTTTAAATAGAATAAGATTAATATTTAAATAATTATTTATTATTTATAACGTATGTTAGTTCTCCTTTAATATTAAATGACTTATATTTATTGTAAATTTTTTTTATGCTTCCTCTTATAATAGTTTCATGTAATTTAGAAATTTCTTTATAAATAACTATTTTTTTGTTTTCTCCTAATATTTTTATTAATACTCTTAAAGTATTAATAAATCTATGTGGAGAATCAAAAAATACTATAGTTCTATTTTCTTTTTTTATATTATAAATTTTATTTTTAATATTTTTTTTTGTTAAATATCCTATAAACGTAAATTCATTTATGGGGAATCCAGATACTATCAATGAAGGCAAGATAGAATTAGAACCAGGTAAACATTCTATAGTAATTTTTAATTTAATTAATTTTTTAATTAATAAATATCCAGGATCTGATATACTAGGATATCCAGCATCAGTTAATAAAGAGAAAGTATTAATATTATTTTTTTTTATATATTTAATAATATTGTTAATTTTATTATGTTCATTAATTTTATTATACTTTATCATTTTCTTTTTAATATTATAATAGGTTAATAACTTTAATGTTCTATTTATATTTTCTACTATAATTAATTGACTATCGTTTAATTTTTGGATAGACCTATATGATATATCCTTAAGGTTACCAATAGGTGTAGGTATAATATATGATATTATTTTATTCATTATTTATAAAAAACTTACTAATATATTTATTAATATATGTATTATAATAAAAAATATAGTCAAACTTTTTTAATTAATAAAGATAAAATTATAAATATAGTAAAAACGATTATTAAAAATAAAATTAAATATAATTATTTATTAGAAATAGGTCCTGGACTAGGCAATATTACTAAAAAATTAGTAAAAAATATTAATAAAAGATATTATTTGGTAGAAATAGATAAAAGATTTTTTAAATTTTTAAAAAAAAAATATAAAAATAATAATACAGTAATTATTAATGATAGTATATTAAATATAAAATTAGAAAATATTAATAAGTATAAAAAATTTTATATAATAGGTAATTTACCCTATCATATATCTTCTAAATTAATTATATGGTTAATAAATAATAGAAATAACATAAGTAAATGTACTTGTATGTTTCAAGAAGAATTTATAAAAAATTTATTATATGATAAGTTAAAATATAATAGTAGATTGTCTTTATTATTTAATATGTATTATAAACTAAAAATAAAAAATAAATTTTTAAAAGAAGATTTTTATCCCATACCTAAAGTAAATTCTATATTAGTTAATATAATGCCTAAAAATATTAAATATAATATAAATATAAATAAATTTAAGAAATTTATAAAAGAAATATTTAAATATAAAAGAAAAATTTTAAAAAATTCATTCAAAAGAATATATAAAAAAAAATATAAATATGATAATCCTATCTTTTATAAAAGACCAGAAGATTTAACTCTCAATGAATATTTAATAATATATAAAATATATAGAAATGAAATATAGCAATATTATTAGTATTATAGGATTAACTAATGTAGGTAAATCTTATATATATAATAAAATATTAGGTAAATATAAATCTTATATACATAAAAAGAATAATTTTACCATTAATTTAATATATAATACTATTTATATAAATAAAATTAAAAATTTAATTATAGATACTCCCGGATATAATAATAATAATTATAATAAATTTTCTTATTATTTAAGAACTAAAATACTAGATATTATTGACGATTCTAATATAATTATATATATAACAAAAAATAATAGGTATATTAAGGATAATATTTTTTTAAAAAAAATTAGAAATAAAATAAATAATAAAAAAAGTATTTTAATTTTTTTAAATAAAAAAAAAGAAAAAATTAATTTAATTTATTTAAAATATTTTAAATTACAAAATATAATTATTATAAATAAATCTATAAAAATTAATAAATTAATTATTAATAAATTAGCAAAAATAATTAATAATGATAAAAAATATAATTATTATTTTTATGAAGATAATAAATATTATATAATTGATTCAATAAGGAATTTAATATATACTGAATATTATAAAGAAATTCCATATTCTATATTTATTTATAATATAAATATTATTAAGTATAAATTTTTGTATAAAATTATTATATATATAGTTATAGAGAAGGAATCACAAAGGAAGATATTAATTGGATATAATATGAATAAAATAAATGTAATTAAGAAAAAAATAAGAAAATTAATAGATATTAAATATAAGATTAAAAATATAAGATTAGAATTCAATATAAAGATTTTAAGGTGGAAAAATAATAATTTATTTTTAAAAAAAAATTATATATAAAATTTATATAATTAAATTTATTATAAAAAAATGAGGGTAATATTAAAAAAATATAAAAATAAAAAATATAAATATGGATTTCATACGAATATAAAATCTAAGACTTTACCTATAGGTATAAATTCTAAGATTATAAAAAAGATATCTAATTTAAAAAAAGAACCTGGATGGATGTTAAGAATTAGATTAAAAGCATATAAATATTGGAAAAGTATAAAAAATAAATATCCTAAATGGGCTAATCTAAAATATAATAAAATTGATTTTAATAATATTAGTTATTATTCTGGTATATTAAATAAAAAGAATAAAAAAATTAAAAAAACTTTTAATAAATTAGGATTACCTATCAAGAATAAAAATATTTCTATAGATTATATATTCGATTCAGTAAGTATTAAAACAACTTTAAATAAAATATTAAAAAAACATGGTATAATTTTCTGTCCTATTAGTAAAGCTATAATAAAATATCCTAAATTAGTTAGAAAATATTTAGGTAGTGTAGTACCATATAATGATAATTTTTATTCTGCATTAAATACTAGTGTATTTTCAGATGGATCATTTTGTTATATTCCTAAAGGAGTAAAGTGCCCTATTGAATTATCTACTTATTTTAGAATTAATAATGGATTAATAGGTCAATTTGAAAGAACGTTAATTATAGTAGATGATCAAGCTTCAGTAAGTTATTTAGAGGGATGTACAGCTCCTATAAGATTAAAAAATCAATTACATGCAGCTGTAGTAGAATTAATAGCTTTAAATAGGTCTAATATAAAATATTCAACTATACAGAATTGGTATCCTGGAGATAAAAATGGTAATGGTGGTATTTTAAATTTTGTAACTAAAAGAGGTATATGTGGTAATGAGTCAAAAATTTCTTGGATACAAGTAGAAACTGGATCTTCAGTAACTTGGAAATATCCTTCATGTATATTAAAAGGAAATAAATCAATAGGTGAATTTAGATCTATATCTTTTACTAAAAATTATCAACAGATAGATACAGGTAGCAAAATGATACATATAGGTAGAAATACAAGTAGTTTAATAATATCTAAAGGTATATCCGCAAATAATTCTAAAAATACTTATAGAGGATTAGTTAATATAGATAAAAAAGCAATAAATTCTAAAAATTATACACAATGTGATTCTATGTTAATAGGTAATAATTCTAGCACTTATACATATCCTAATATAATATCTAAAAATAAAAGTTCTATAATAGAACATGAATCTACTATATCAAGAATAGAAGAAGAACAAATTTTTTATTGTAATCAAAGAGGATTTAATAATGAAAAAGCTATGTCTGTAATAGTGAATGGATATACTTATGATATAATTAATAAATTACCATTAGAATTCGTATTAGAGGCTAAAGAGTTATTAGATATAGAAATGAAAAATTCTTTAGGATAAAATTATAAATAAAATAAAATAAGATGTTAAAAATAAGAAAATTATATGTAAATATAAAAAATAAAATAATATTAAAAAATATAAATTTAAATATTAAAAAAAGAGAAATTCATATATTAATGGGACCAAATGGATCTGGTAAAAGTACTTTATCATATGTTATTACTAGGAAACCGAATTATAATATTGTTAAAGGTGATATAATATTAAATAATAAAATAATAAATAAATTATCTCCTGATAAAATATCTAAATTAGGTATCTTTTTATCATTTCAAAATCCTATAGAAATAGAAGGTATAAATATGCTTAAATATTTAAAGTATTTAAATAATAATATAACATATAAAAAAATAAAAGAATATTGTAATTTATTAAATATAGATATTAATAAATTGTCAAGATTTTTTAATTCAGGATTTTCTGGTGGTGAAAAGAAAAAAAATGAAATTTTACAATTATTAATATTAAAACCAAAGTTAATTATATTAGATGAAATAGATTCAGGATTAGATATAGATACTATTAATATAATATTTAGAATATTAAATAATTATTTTTTAAAAAAAAAATGCTCTATTATAATAATTACTCATAATACAAATATAGTAAAATATATAAATCCTAATAAAGTACATATTATAAATAAAGGAAAAATAACATTCACTGGAAATAAAGAAGTAATTAATAAAATTGTTAAATATGGATATAATAACTATAAATAAAAAAATAATATGTATTTAATACATAATAAAATAAAATATTATAAAAATTTTAATATAAATATAATATTTATAAATAATTATTTAAAAGAAATTTATTGTATTAATAAAGAAATAAAAATAGAATGTATTAAAAATGAATCTATTATATATATAAAAATTATAAATATTAAAAAGGAAAATGTTAGTATTAACTTATTATTAAATTATAATTATTTTAATTTTGTAAATATTTTTAAAATTAATAAATTAAAAATTATTATAGGTAAATATATTAATATATTATTAATAGAAAAATATAATTTATATGGATTAAATTTATTATTTAATTATAATATTATAAAAATTTTAATAAAAGATAAAAGTAATTTAAAATATTTAAAAAATAAAAACAATAAAATTTTTAGTTTAAATAAAATATATATATATCAAATTAGAAGTAAAGTAGATATATATGATTTAGATATTTATGATTTAAATTCTATTAATTATATTACTATAAAGAATCTATCAGATAATTGTATAAATAATATATATGGTATTTATATATTAAATAATAATCAATTTTTAAAAAATAAATTTTATTATATTAATAAATATAATAATTGTAAAAATTATCAAAAATTCATAGGTATTTTTAACGATTATAGTAAAATAAAATTAAAAGGAGTAATTTTTATAAAAAAAAGAACTAGAAATAATATAAGTTATCAACATTTTATTAATTATATACTTTCTAATAATGTTTATATTAATGTAAAACCATATTTAAATATTTATAGTAATAATGTTAAATGTAGCCATGGTGTAAATATGGGTAAAATAGATAATAATATAATTTATTATTTATTGTCTAGGGGTATAAGTAAATTAAAATCTAAAACATTATATTTTTTATCTATATTATATAATGATATTAAGGATAAGAATATATTGTATCTAATAAAAAATAAAATAAAAAATAAAATTAAAGAATGTTTAGTAAAAAAGAAATAAAAAAAATAAGGTTAAATTTTCCTATACTTAAAAAAAAAATATTAGGTCAAAGAATAATATATTTTGATAATTCGTCTACTACACAAAAACCTAAATTCTTAATAAGAAGTATAAATAATTATTATTTAAATTATAATTCTAATATAAATAGAATTAATTATTATTTAAGTAATAAAACTAATTTATTAATAGAAAAGACTAGGATATATTTAAAAAAATTTATAAATGCAAAATTTAGTAGTGAAATTATATTTACTAAGGGTACGACAGAGTCTATAAATTTAATATCTAAATCATTGAATTTTAAAAAAAATGATGAAATAGTAATTACGGGATTAGAACATCATTCTAATATATTGCCTTGGCAATTATTAAGAATAGAAAAGAATATAAGATTAAGGGTAGTAAGAATTAACAGTCAATATAATATATCATTAAGTACGTTATCTAATTATATTAATAAAAATACTAAAATAGTTTCTATTACTCATATATCTAATGTATTTGGTACTATTTTACCTATAGAATCTATAGTGAAATATATAAGATCTTATAATCCTAATATATTGATTTTATTAGATAGTGCACAATCTATAGCACATATTCCTATAGATGTACAGAAATTAGATATTGATTTTTTAGTTTTTTCTGCTCATAAGATATATGGTCCTACTGGGTTAGGTATTTTATATGGAAAAAAAGAGATATTAAAATCTATGAATAAATATCAAGTAGGTGGTAATATGGTTAAAGATGTAAAAATTAAAAGGACCTTATATTTATCTATTCCTAATAAATTTGAAGCTGGTACTCCGAATATATCTTCAATTATATCTTTTTATTCTGTATTAAAATATATTAGATATTTAAATATAAATAGGATATATTCATATGAAAAAAGTTTATTAGAATATACTAAAAAATTATTTTTAAAAAATAATAAAATAATATCATATACTAGTAAAAATTTAAATACAACTTCTATATTCTCTTTTAATATTAAAAAAATTAATAATTTTGATATAGGATGTTTATTAAATAATTATGCTATATTTGTAAGGACTGGGTATCAATGCTCTCAACCATTATTTCAGATGTTAAAAATTAAAAATGGATGTGTTAGAATTAGTTATGGAGTATATAATAATAAAGAAGAAATTAAAAAAGTATATAATAGTATATTAAAAATTATTAAAGAATATTCATAAAATATTCTTTAAATATTCTTCTTTTACAAATTTTGTTATAAATTTATATTTTTTTTTCTTTTTTATCATTTTTATATATTTGAAAATTTTTCCCATTTTATTAATAGTTTTATATTTCTTTATGTATAGTTCTTCTTCTTAAAATATAATTATATTTTTTTAAAATAATTTTATTATTTTTTTTAGAATTCTTATAAGTATAATATCTAGTTTTATTATTTTTATTTTTACTTTCGATACATTCTAAAATAATATATTTTCTATTTCTCATATTAAATAATTAACCCCTTTTTTTTTAATATTCTTAATCCTTTAATAGAAATCTTTATTCTTTCCCATTTATTATTTTTTAAATTATAAATTCTTTTTTTAAATATATTAGCCTTAAACCATCTTTTAGTTTTATGATTTGAATTAGACCTTTTATAACCATTAAATGATTTTTTTTTAGTAATATTACAAATTCTAGACATTATTATATAAATAATTAAATAAAAAAAATAAAATAAAATTTAATAAAATGAAATATAATATATATAAAAGACAATTAATATATCCAGAATATGGTAGGAATATTCAAAAATTAATAAATAAAATTAGTAATATAAAAAATAATGAAATAAAAAAATTTAATATTAATCATATTTATAATTTTATGATAAATATTAATAATAAAATAAAAAGTTATTATTCTGATTATAAAAAAAAAATTAGTATACAATTATTTTATTTATCAAATAAAAAAATATTATTAAATAATTTATATAATATAAAAAATATATTATTAAAAAAAAATATCGATAAAAAAAATATTATCCTATTAATGAAAAAAAAATATATTAATAGTAAGAAAAATAAATATAAATATTATGGAAACAATATAATTATATCGCTTTTTATTATATTAAATTTTAAAAAAATTAAAATTAATTACATTAATAATTTATTAGATTTAATGAAGAGGAAATATTTAAAATGGAATAAAATAAAAACAATAAATAATTTTATTATTTATTATGATATCTATAGAATAACTAATGGTAAGATAAATATATTAAATTTTATTTATAAATAAAAAAAATTATATTAATATTATTAAGAAATAGGGTGGTTAGCTCAGTTGGTTTAGAGCGTTTGCCCTACAAGCAAAAAGTCACTAGTTCGAATCTAGTACCACCCATAGAAAAAATATATAAAAAATTATATATTTAATGATAGACATAAAAAATAAAATTAAAATTATTAAAAATAACGCAATTATAGCATCTAAAACGTTAGGTTTATTATCAAATTATATATATCCAGGTATAAATTTATTATTATTAGATAAAATAGCTAAAGAATATATAATGGATAACAAAGGATATCCTGCTTTTTTAGGACTATATAACTATCCGTACTCTATATGTACATCCTTAAATAACGAAGTTGCTCATGGATTACCTAGAGATATAAATTTAAAAGATGGAGATATTATAACTATAGATTGTGGAGTTTTTAAAAATAAATATTATAGTGATATTGCATATACTTTTCCCGTTGGAAATATTAGTAAAAAAAATATTAAATTATTATTATTTACTAAAAAATCATTATATATAGGTATATATTCTTGTAAAATAGGTAAGCATATTGGTAATATAGGTTATAATATAAATAAATATATATCCTATAAAAATTTATATGTAGTAAAAGATTTATATGGTCATGGAATTGGTAAGAAATTACACGAAAATCCAATTATACCTAATTATGGTAATAAATTATCTGGCGATATTATAAAAAATGGTATGACATTATCAATAGAACCTATGGTAAATATAGGATCTAGTAAAATAATATTATCAAGAGATAAGTGGACTTTTAAAACTATAAATAATAAAAATTCTGCTCATTATGAACATAATATTGCTATAATAAATAATAAAGTTAAAATATTATCTACATTTAAATATATTAAATAAATATATAATATATGCCAACAATACAACAATTAATAAAAAATAAAAGAAAAAAAAATATAAATAAATCTAAATCTCCTGCACTTAAAAAATCACCACAAAAAAAAGGTATATGCTTAAAAGTTTATACTACTACTCCTAAAAAACCTAATTCTGCACTTAGAAAGGTAGCGAGGGTAAAATTAACAGAAGGTAATGAAATAAATGCATATATAAAAGGTGAAGGACATAATTTACAGGAACATTCTATAGTATTAGTAGAAGGAGGACGTGTAAAAGATTTACCTGGTGTTAAATATCACATTATACGTGGTGCTTTAGATACTGATGGAGTAAAAGATAGAAAAAAGAGTAGAAGTAGATATGGAACTAAAAAAAAATAAATATATATGAGAAAAATTAAAAGAAAAAAAAGAATATATAGTAAGGATCCTAAATATAACAGTAGTTTAATTACTTATTTCATAAATCATATTATGGTGAACGGTAAAAAATATACTGCTAGTAAAATATTATATAAGTCATTAGGCTTAATCAAAAATAATTTAAAATCTAAAAATATATCAGAATTAAATGTATTAAAAATAGCTGTTAAAAATTCATCTCCAGAAATAGAAATTAAAACTAGAAAAATAGGTGGAGCCACTTATAATATACCTATTAAAATTAATAGTAGAAGAAGTAAATATTTAGCTATTAAATGGTTAATTTTAAATTCTAAAAATAGATCAGAAAATACTATGTATGAAAAATTAGCCAATGAAATATTAAATGCTTATAATGGTATTGGTAATACTATTAAGAAAAAAAATCATATAAATAGTATAGCAAAATCTAATAAAGCGTTTTCTCATTTTAAATTTTAATTAACAAATGAATAAATTAAAGTATACTAGAAATATAGGTATAGCTGCTCATATTGATGCAGGTAAAACTACTACTACAGAAAGAATATTATATTATACTGGTATAAATCATAAAATAGGAGAGGTTCATGAAGGTAATGCTACTATGGATTGGATGGAACAAGAACAAGAAAGAGGTATAACTATTACATCAGCAGCTACTAGATGTATATGGAAATTAAACAATAAAAAATACTATATAAATATTATCGATACTCCTGGTCATGTAGATTTCACAGTAGAAGTAGAACGATCATTACGTATATTAGATGGTATGATAGTATTATTTAGTTCTGTAGAAGGAGTAGAACCACAATCAGAAACAGTATGGAATCAAGCTAATAAATATAGTATACCTAGAATTGCGTATATTAATAAAATGGATAGAAAAGGTTCAGATTTTATAAAAGTATGTAATGATATAAAATTAAAATTAAATAGTGAACCATTAATATTACAATATCCTGTATACGAAAATGATAATTTCGTAGGTATAATAGATTTAATAAAAAAAAAATATATTGTATGGGATAAAAATAATTATGGAGAAAAATATAAATATTATAAAATACCTAATAATTATTTAGATATAGTTGAAAAATATTATAATAAAATTTTAGAGATTCTATCTGAATATGATGATAATATTATGAATGATTATTTAAACAACAAAATAATTAATAAAGATATAATATTAAATGCTATTAAAAAATATACTATTAAATTAAAAATAACACCAATATTGTGTGGATCTTCATTTAAGAATAAAGGAGTACAATTATTATTAGATTCTATATGTTTATTTTTACCTTCTCCATTAAATTCTAAAAAAATAATAGGTAAACATAATTTAAACAATAAAAATATTATAATAAAGCCTGATAAAAATTTTTATTTTTGTTCTTTAGTTTTTAAAATTACTACTGATAAATTTGTAGGAAAATTAGTTTTTATACGTGTATATTCTGGATCTTTGAAAGTCGGTGAATCTATATATAATATAAGAACCAAAAAAAAAGAAAAAATATCTAGAATGTATCAAATGCATGCTAATAAACAAATACCAATAAATAAAATAGAAGCTGGTGATATATTTGCTGCTGTAGGTTTAAAAGATGTAAAAACAGGAGATACATTAAGTAATATAGATTATCCTATTTATTTAGAAAGTATAAAATTTCCTAAACCAGTAATAGGTATTTCAATAGAACCTAAAAATAAGATAGATTTAGATAAAATGAGTTTAGCTTTATCTAAGTTTATTGAAGAAGATCCTACATTTCATGTTAAAATAGATAAAAAGACTAGTGAAACTATAATATATGGTATGGGAGAGTTACATTTAGATATTATAATAGATAGAATACAAAGAGAATATAATATAAAATTAAATAAGGGTATTCCAAAAGTAGAATATAAAGAAAAATTAAAAAAGAAAATTAAATATAGAGAAATATATAAAAAACAAACAGGTGGAAGAGGTAAATATGCCGATATAATATTTACTATTGGACCATATGATGGTAATGGATTAAATTTTATAGATAAAGTTAAAGGAGGTAATATACCTAAAGAATATATAAAATCTGTGAAAAAAGGTTTTGAGGAATCTATGAAAATAGGACCTTTATTAGGTTATGAAGTAGATTCTATGGAAATAGTTTTGTTGGATGGTACTTATCATCCTGTTGATTCAGATACTTTATCTTTTGAAATAGCTGCTAAAATTGGTTTTAAAAAATCATCTTTAAAAACGTTGCCAGTAATTATGGAACCTATAATGAAGTTAGAGGTTATATGTAATGAAGATTGTTTAGGTAATATTGTAAGTGATATTAATAAGAGACGTGGTATTATAAAAGAAATAATAGATTTTAATAATAATAAATTAATAAAAGGATTGGTACCATTATCAGAAATGTTTGGATATGTTACTAATTTGAGATCATTATCTTCTGGTAGAGCGACATCAAATATGACATTTTCACATTATGAAGAATTACCTAATGAAATAACTAATAAATTAATTAACAACAATGAAAGATAAAATTAAAATAAAATTAAAATCATATGATTATATGTTATTAGAAAAATCTATTAACAACATAATAAAATCTATTAAGAAGACAGGTGTTAAGATTAAAGGTCCTATACCATTACCGACAAAAAATAAAATATTTACAGTATTAAGATCACCACATGTACATAAAAAATCTAGAGAGCAATTCATTTTATCTACACATAGAAGATATATCGTAATTGTAAATCCTAATAGTAGAACCATTAATTCTTTAATGAAATTAGAATTAGCTAGAGGTATAGATGTTCAAATTAGTATATAAAAAATATGTTAAAAATAATTGGTAAAAAAATAAATATGATAACCTTATTTATAAATAATATCGAATATCCATGTACTATAATAGAATGTAAACCTAATAAGATAATTTTTATAAAAAAAAATAAGAATAATAATTATAGTATTTTATTAGGATATAATAAAATAAAGGAAGTAAATAAACCATTAAAAGGATTATTTTTAAAATATAATTCGTATTATTATAAAAAGCTTATACAAATAAATAATTTAAAAAACAAGGATATAAAAAATTTAAATAATAAAAAATATATAGATTTAAAATATTTAAGAAGAACTAAATATTTAGATATTACTGGTAAAAGTATTGGTAAAGGATTTCAAGGAGTAGTTAAAAGATATAATTTCTCAGGAGTAGGTGGTAAAACACATGGTCAACATAATAGACTAAGATCACCTGGGTCTATAGGTGCAGGGTCATCACCATCTAGAGTATTTAAAGGATTAAAAATGTCAGGACGTATGGGGAATGTAAATGTAACTATAAAAAAAAATAAAATTATAGATATAGATTATAAAAAGAATCTTTTATTAATAAAAGGATCTATTCCAGGTAAAAAAAATAATTATTTGATAATAAAAAAATGGAAAAAATTTTTATAAAAATTATAGAAAATTTAAAATTAAATAAACTTAAAAATATTGATACATATAATCATTTAATATATCTTTATGTTAAAACTTATTTAAATTCACAGAGAAAAGGTAATAGTAAAACTAAAGAGAGAGGTGAGATAAAAGGTAGTACTCGTAAAATTATTAAACAAAAAGGTACTGGTAACTCTAGGAAAGGAAGTATAAAAAACCCATTATTTAAAGGTGGGGGGAGAATATTTGGTCCTAGGAAGAGAAAATATAAAATAAAATTAAATAAGAATATTAAAAATAAGGTTTATAAAATTTTAATTATTGATAAGATATTAAATAAAAGAGTAATATATTTTAAAAAAATTAATATAAATACATATAAAACTAAAGATTTAATTTTATTTTTTAATAATAAAAAAAAATTTATAAATTTTAAAAAGAATAAATTTTTAATAATTACCGATAAAATAAATAATAAACTATTATTTTCTTCGAGAAATATAAAAAATATTAATGTATATACTTACAAAAATATAAATTATTTTAATTTTTTTCTATCAGATTATATAATCTTCGTAGGTAAAAAATTTAAGAAATTTATTATTAATAAAATTAAAAATAAAATATGAATTTTCTTTTAAAAAAAAGTAATAAAAGTTATAGTTTATTTTTAAAACATAATAAATATACTTTTATATTAAATAGAAATAATATTAATAAAATTAAAATTAAAGAATATTTTTATAAAAAATATAAAATTAAAATTAGAAAAATTAATAGATTAAAATATAAAAATAATATTAAATTAATTATAGAATTTAATAAAAAAAATAATTTATTTTTAAATTATGAAAAGGATAAAGATAAAATATAATAAATTGATTTATAGTAAAAATAAAACTGGAGGAAGAAATAATTTAGGAAGAATAACTGTAAAGCATATAGGTGGTGGGCATAAACAAAAATATAGATTGATAGATTATAAACGTGATAAAATTGATATAGAAGCTAAAGTAAAAACTATCGAATATGATCCTAATAGGACTTCTTATATATCTTTATTGTATTATAAAGATGGAGAAAAAAGATATATTTTAAGTTTAAAGGGATTATCTATAGGAGATAAAATACTATCATCTAAAAGATTATTAAATTTTAATATAGGTAATTCAGCCCCATTGAAAATAATACCAATAGGAACTATAATATCTTCTATAGAAAATATACCAGGTAAAGGTGCAATTTATTCTAGAAGTGCAGGTACATATTCAATTTTATTATCTAAAGATAATAAATATGCTATTATAAAACTTTCTTCTAATCAAAAAAAAATGATACTATTAAATTGTATGGCTACTATTGGTTCAATTTCAAATATAAATCATAAATTTTTAAAATTAAAAAAAGCTGGTAATAATAGATGGAGAGGAAAAAGACCAAGAACTAGAGGTGTAGCTATGAATCCTATTGATCATCCTATGGGAGGTGGAGAAGGTAAAGCATCTGGGGGGCATCCTAAAAGTTATAAAGGTATATACTCTAAGGGGTTTAAGACTAGAAGAAGAAAAAATAAAACATCAAAATATATTATAAATAAATAATAAATATGCCAAGATCATTAAAAAAGGGTCCTTATGTAGACTATAAATTATTAAATAAAATAAGAATTAATAATGAAAATATAAAAAATAGAATTAAAATAAAAACATGGGCTAGGAATTCTTTAATAACTCCAGAATTTATAGGTAATACTTTATTAGTACATAATGGTAAAAATTTTATATCTGTATATATTACAGAAGATATGGTAGGTTATAAATTAGGTGAATTCGCTCCTACTAGAATATTTAGAGGACATTCTGGAAATAAAAAATAAATAATATTTTATTATGGGAAAAAGAAAAAGAATATATTCAGAAAGAATTAAAAGAAATAATAAAAAAATAGTTACATCTATTTTAAAAAAAGTTAGAATATCACCTAAAAAAATAAGAGCTGCAGTGTATTTAATAAAAGGTAAAAATATTTTTTATGTTTTAAATTTATTAGATAATTTTTTAAGTTATAAATTATCTATTATTTTTAAGAAAATTATTAATTCTGCTATAAATAATTATATTAATAAATATGGTAAAATATATAATAAAAATTTATATATAAAAAATATTATAGTAAATAGTAATGGATATTATAAAAGAGTTAGATATGCTCCTATGGGAAGATCTAATGAAATAAAAAAAAGATTAAGTTATATAAAATTAATAATAAAAATAAAAAAAAATGGGTCAAAAAGCAAATCCAATAGCTAATAGATTAGGTCTTATTTTAGGTTGGAAATCAATATGGATAAAAAATTATTCTATAAATGTAAAAGAAGATGAATATATACGTAATTTTATTAATAAAAGATTTTATAGGAAATATTGTATTTCAAATATATTAATAGAAAAAACAAGAAATAAGATTATTATAACGATATTTACTTCTAAACCTGCTATAGTTATAGGTAAACAAGGTAAAGAAGTAGAATATTTAAAACAAGTAATTAGAAAAAAAATAGATAAAATTAATAAAAATTTAAATATTTATATTAATGTAGTAGATGTTGTACAACCTGAAATAGATGCATTATTAGTTGCTAAAAATATATGTAGGCAAATTATTAATAGAGTTTCTTATAAAAAATGTATTAAATTATCTATATTAAATGCTATGAGAATGAAAATAAAAGGTATAAAAATAAAAATTTCAGGTAGACTTAACGGAGTAGAAATGGCTAGAAAAGAAACATATAAGGAGGGAATTATAAAGTTATCTACATTTAGATCTAATATAGACTATGGGTTTTATGAAGCAAATACTACATATGGTAAAATAGGTGTTAAAGTATGGATAATGAAAAATTTATTATATAGTAAAATGAAAGATTTAACAAATTTTTATAATAATTTTTTTAAAATAAGAAGAAGAAGAAATAATAAATTTTTAAAGAAAAAAATATATGCCAAAAAAAAAATATACTAAAAGACAAAAGGGTAGAATGAGAGGATATGCAAAAAGAGGATATAAATTAAAATTTGGTAATTATGGGCTACAATCTATAGATAAAGCTAAATATATAACTGAGAAACAAATAGAAGCAGCAAGAGTAGCTGGTACTAGATATATGAAAAGAGAAGGACATTTATATATTAATATATATCCAGATAAACCTATTACGAAAAAACCTCAAGAAGTACGTATGGGAAAAGGTAAAGGTAATGTAGAATATAATGTAGCTGTAGTAAAACCTGGACGTATAATATTTGAAATTTGTGGTGTTTCTGAAAATATAGCTAAAGAAGCTTTAAGATTATGTTCACAAAAATTACCTATAAAAACTAAATATATAGTATATAACGATTATTTTAATTAAATAATAATATGAAAATAAAAAAAGGTATTATAATAAGTGATAAAATGAATAAAACTAGGATAGTTTTATATGTAAAAAAAAAGAGACATAATAAATATGGTAAATTCATTAATATAACTAAAAAATTTTATGCACATGATGAAAAAAATTTGAGTAAGTATGGAGATTATGTATCTATTATAAGTACTAGGCCATTAAGCAAGACAAAATTTTGGGTAATTAAAAAAATATTAAATAAATAGATATGTTACAACAAGAATCTATATTAAAAGTTACAGATAATACTGGCGCTAAATTAGTATTAATAATAAGAATATTAGGTAATAATAAAAAATATGCCACTATAGGTGATAACATAATAGTAACTGTTAAAAAAAATTTTAATAATAGTATTGTAAAGAGAGGAGAAAAATATAGAGCTATTATAGTAAGAGTTAAAAAGAAAATTAAAAGATTAGATGGTAGTTTTATATCATTTGATGATAATGCATGTATTTTATTAAATGAAAATAAAGAAATAAAAGGTACTAGAATATTTGGTCCAGTAGCTAAAGAATTAAGATATAAAGGATATATGAAAATTATATCATTATCTAATTATGTAGTATAATATATTTATGTTAAAATTTAAAAATAGTGATAAAGTTATAATAATATCAGGACAATATAAGGGTAGAATAGGTAAAATTATAAAAATATTTAAGAATGAAAATAGAGCTTATATTAGTTCTATATTCCATAAAAAAAAATATATAAAAAATAATAAAATTATTCATGGATATAAACTTATAAAGTATTTTAAAATTAATATTTCTAATATTTCGATATTAGACCCGAAATTAAAAATAAGAACAAGAATAGGATTTAAAATTATTAATGGTAAAAAATTTAGAATTTGTAAGAAATCTAAGACTATATTAAGTAATAATAAAACAAAATATGTATATACCTAGATTAAAAAGAATTTATAATAATAAAATTATTAATTTATTAAAAAAAAAATTTAAATACAAAAATAATATGCAAGTTCCAAAGCTAATAAAAATAGTAATTAATATTGGAGCAGGTAGAGCAGTAAATAATAAGAATTTAATTAACGTTTATTTAAATGATTTATTATTAATAACTGGTCAAAAACCTATTATAAGATTATCAAAAAAAGATATAGCAGGATTTAAATTAAGAAAAGGAGTAGCTATAGGATGTATGGTAACTTTAAGAGATAATATAATGTATGAATTTTTAGATAGATTAATTACTATAGCATTACCAAGATCAAAAGATTTTAAAGGTATAAAAGAAAATGGATTTGATGGATATGGTAATTATAATTTAGGTATTAAAGAACATATAATATTTCCTGAAATTCCTTTTGATAAAGTTACAGTAATACATGGATTAAATATATCTATAGTTACTAATACTAATAAAGACATAATATCAAAATTTTTATTATTATATTTAGGATTACCTTTTAAAATTAATAATATATATGGCAAAAGAATCAATTAAAGCAAGACAAAAGAAAAAATTTAATTTATATTTGAAATATAAAAATAAAAGAAATTTTTTAATAAAAAATAAAAAATATTTAGAATTACAAAAAATACCTAAAAATGCTTCTAAAGTAAGATTAAGAAATATGTGTAAAATTACTGGTAGATCTAGAGGATATTTAAGATTTTTTGGTATATCACGAATAAAATTTAGAGAATTATCTTCTGCAGGGTTAATACCTGGAATAAAAAAAGCAAGTTGGTAATAAAAATATACAAATATGGATAATATAAGCAATTTCCTAACGATTATACGTAATGGATATAATGTAAAAAAAAAATATATTAAAGTTAATTATAGTAATATAATTTTAAGTATTGTAAAAATTTTATATAGAAATAAATATATTAAATTATATAAAATATATAATAATAAGAATAAGTATAAAAAGATTATTATATCGTTAAAATATATAAATAAACTATCTGTAATAAATAAAATAATTAGAATAAGTAAACCTAGTAATAGAAAATATTTAAAATATAAAAATATTAAAAAGGTTTTAAATGGATATGGTATTTCTATTATATCTACAAGTTTTGGATTAATGACTGGTTATGAAGCTTTTTCTAAGAAAATAGGAGGTGAGATTTTATGTATAATATATTAAAATAAATAATAATGTCTAGAATTGGTAATAAAATAATAGTTTTTACAAAAGATATTAATATATATATAAAAAACAATTATATTAATATAGAAGGAAAATTAGGAATTTTAAAATTAAAAATAAATAATTATATTAATATAAAAATTTTAAATAATAAAATTACTATTATAAATAAATATAATAATTATAAAAAATATAAGGGATTACATGGTTTATATAGAATGTTAATATATAATATGATAAAAGGAGTTACTGTAGGTTTTAATAAACAATTAGAGTTGGTAGGTATAGGATATAAGGCAGAAATAAATAAATTAGGAAATATTTTAATATTAAATTTAGGATATTCACATAATATAATTTTTCATGTTTGTAATCTTATAAAAATAAAATTAGATTATATAAAAGGTGGTAATACTATAATAAATTTATTTAGTATAGATAAACAATTATTAGGAGAAGTAGCTTCTAAAATAAGATCATTAAGAAAACCTGATAAATATAAAGGTAAAGGTATAAGATATAAAAATGAGATAATAAAATTAAAAACTGGAAAAACTGTGTAACATGAATAACAAAAAGAAAGGTACTTCATTATTTCCTAGGATATCTATATTTAGAAGTAATAAATATATATATGTACAAATAATAGATGATATTAAACGTAATACAATTATATCATATTCTTCTTTAAAAATTAGAAACAAAAAAATAACTAAAATAGAATATTCTAAAATAGTTGGTAAGAAAATAGCTAAAAAGATGTTAAAAATTAATATTAAAAAAGCATTTTTTGATAGAAATAAATATAAATATCATGGCCGTATTAAGATACTAATAGAAAATATAAGAAAGGGTGGTATAGAAATTTAGAAATTTTAATTATATGATAAAAAAAAATAAATTTGTAAATCCTAAAAATTTAATTATTAAAGAAAAATTAGTAAAAATTAGAAGGGTATGTAAAGTTACAAAAGGTAGAAGAGAATTTAGTTTTAGTACTATAGTAATAAAAGGTAATAAAGATGGAGTAGTAGGGTATGGGATAGGTAAATCAAAAGAAATATCTGATTCCATATTTAAAGCTGGAGAAAGAGCAAAAAAAAGATTAATAAGAGTACCTATAATAAATGGTACTATTCCATACGAATATTCTTTTAAATTTTGTAATTCTAAAATAATTTTATATCCTGCAAAAATGGGTACTGGTATAATAGCAGGTAGTTCTGCTAGAATATTATTAGAATTAGCTGGTATTAATAATATATATACTAAATTTTTAGGTTCATCTAATGTATATAATTGTGTAAAAGCTACATATTATGCTCTAAAGAAATTAAATATGGAATATTATATAATAAAAAAAAATAAAAATGGTACATTATAATTTAAAACCTAAAAAAGGTTCTAATAAAAAGAAATATAGAGTAGGTAGAGGTATGGGGTCCGGTATAGGAGGGACTTGTGGTAGAGGTCATAAAGGACAAAAATCAAGATCTGGTTATAGTAAGAAAATAGGATTTGAAGGAGGTCAAACACCTTTATATAAACGAATACCAAAGTTTGGGTTAAAAAAAAAGAATAAAAGATATAAAATTTTAAATTTAAATCAAATTCAAAATATTATAAATAAATATAAAATTAAAGTAATTAATAAAAAAATATTAATTAAATTAAATTTAATAAAAAAAAATTATAGATTAAAAATTTTATCTAATGGTAATATTAAAAAGAAAATAATAATATATGCAGATAAATTTAGTAAAAGAGTATATGATAAAATATTAGAAACTAGTAGTATTTTAAAAAAAATTAAATAATATGGTTAAACAAAAGAATATATTATTAAATGGTAAGATTATAGAAGCTTTACCGAATGCTATGTTTA
This sequence comes from Candidatus Shikimatogenerans bostrichidophilus, assembly GCA_029851385.1. Lineage (GTDB taxonomy): Bacteria > Bacteroidota > Bacteroidia > Flavobacteriales > Blattabacteriaceae > Shikimatogenerans > Shikimatogenerans bostrichidophilus_D. The sequence continues at coordinate 34,911 of CP099833.1, forward strand.
AAGTAAAAATTAAAGATGATTATATAATCATAGGACATATATCTGGAAAAATTAGAAGGAATTATATAAAAATATTACCAGGTGATAAGGTACAAATAGAAATATCTCCTTACGATATTTATAAAGGGAGAATAAAATATAGGTATTAAATATGAAAACAGTAGTATCTTTAAAAAAAAGAAATAAAGATTGTATAATAGTAAAAAGAAAGGGTATATTAAGAATAATAAATAAAATAAATCCTAGATTTAAATTAAGACAAGGTAAATAAAATGGCTATTATATTAGGTGTAAATTTACCAAATACTAAAAGAGGCATAATATCTTTAACATATATATATGGTATTGGTATAAGCACAGCAAAAAAAATATTATATAATAATAATATAGATATAAATAAAAAAGTTAAAGACTGGACTCAAGAAGATATACAAAAAATTATTAAGTATATTTCTAGCAATATTAAAATAGAAGGTGAATTAAGATCTGAAATTAAATATAATATAAAAAAAATGAAAGATATTGGTAATTATAGGGGGATAAGACATAGAGTAGGATTACCTTTAAGAGGTCAAAGAACTAAAAATAATTCTAGAACTAGAAAAGGTAAAAGAAAAACAGTCGCTAATAAAAAAAAAATAATTAAAAAATAATGAAAAAAGTAAATATTAAAAGGAAAAATATACCTTTTGGTGATATTTATATAAATTCTACTTTTAATAATTTAATAATAACTTTAACAGATAAAACAGGTAATGTTTTAGCATGGTCATCGTCAGGTAAAATGAAATTTAGAGGAGCTAAGAAGAATACTCCATATGCAGGACAAGTAACAGCTAAAAATATATCAGATAGATGTTTATTATATGGTATTAAAAAAGTAGATATAATTATAAAAGGTCCAGGTATAGGTAGAGATTCTGCGATAAGAACAATTAGTAATAATGGTATTACTATAACATCAATAAAAGATAGAACTCCATTACCTCATAATGGATGTAGACCACCTAAAAAAAGAAGAATATAAAAATTATAAAAATATAAAATATGTCAAGATATATAGGACCAAGAAATAAAATTTCTAGAAAATTTGGTATTTTTATTTATGGTAATAAAAAATATTTCCAAAGAAAAAAATATCCACCAGGACAACATGGATTATTAAGAAAAAGAATATCTAAAAAATCTAATTATTCAAATCAATTATTAGAAAAACAAAAATTAAAATATTCATATGGTATATTAGAAAAACAATTAAAAAGAATGTTTAATATAGTTAATAAAAAAAAAGGTATAAAAGGTAATCTATTGTTAGAAATGTGTGAAAGACGATTAGATAATGTAGTATATAGAATAGGGTATGCAATGTCTAGATATTCAGCAAGACAATTAGTAACTCATAAACATATATTAGTAAATAATAAAATTATTAATATACCTTCATATCTTATTAATGTAGGAGATATAATAAATTTAAGTATAAAAATGAAAAAGAATATAAATATTATGAATTCATTAAATATTAATAAAAATAATATTAAAGAATGGATTTTATTTAATAATATAGATATGAGTGCTAAATGTATAAAACATCCGACTGTTAAAGATATAAATGAGAAATTTAATACACAATTAATAGTAGAATTATATTCAAAATAAAATCATGAAATTTAAAATATTAATTTATAAAAATACCCCGACCTTAGGTATATTTAGAATATATAAAATTAAAAGTGGATTAGGTATTACTATAGGTAATACTTTAAGAAGAATATTGTTATCTTCTTTATTTGGATATTCTATAAGTTATTTTAAGATAAAGGGAGTATTACATGAATTTTCTTATATAAAAGGTATAATTGAGGATGTACCAAATATTATATTAAATTTAAAACAAATAAGATTTAAATTAAAAAAAGGATTTAATGTAGAAAAAGAGAAAGTAGATATAAAAATTATAAATAAAAATAATAAAATATATGCAAAGGATTTTCAAAAATTTATTAAAAATTTTTATATAGTTAATAAAGATTTAGTAATATGTAATAAAGATGAATCTAAGATATTTAAAATTAAATTAATAATTGATAAAGGTATAGGATATATACAATCTGATAAAAAAAAATATATAAAAAATTATATAGCTATTGATTCTATTTATAGTCCTATTAAAAATGTATCTTTCAAAATTTTAAAAATTACTAATGATATATATAAAGAGATATTAAATTTAAATATAGTGACAGATAATACTATAAGTCCATTAGAATCATTAATAAAGTCTTCTAAAATTTTAATAGATATATTTTCTAATTTTACTTTAAATATTAATTATTTAATTCAAAAAAAATAAATAATATATATGAAACATAATAAAAAAAAAAATCATTTAAGTAAAAAATATTCACATAGGAATAATATGTTATCTAATATGGCTTGTTCTTTAATTTTACATAAATCTATATATACAACATTATCAAAAGCTAAAGTATTAAGACAATATATAGAACCTATATTAAATAAGTTAAAATTTAATAATATTAATTCTAGAAGAACAATTTTTAAAAAATTAAAAAATAAAAAAGTTATTAATATTTTATTTAATAATATTTTTAAAAGAATAAAAAATAGAAATGGGGGATATGTAAGAATTCTTAAAGCAGGATATAGAAAAGGTGATTCTTCTAAAATGTCTATTATACAACTAGTAGATTATTATAAATATGAAGACTTATAGTTTTAAGAAGTATGATAATTTAATTTATAAAATATGGATATTAAATAAATATTTTTGTTCAAATATTAATAGTAATAAGAAACCTTATTATTTATTATTACCTCCTCCTAATATAACTGGTGATTTACATATAGGTCATATATTAAATTTTACTATTTTAGATATTTATGCTAGGATAAAAAGAATGCAAGGATATAATGTATGTTGGATTCCAGGTACTGATCATGCTTCTATAGCTACGGAAATAAAAATTAGACAATTATTAAAGAATAAAAATATTAATTATATATCTAATAATAAATTTAAATTAATTTGTTTAAATTGGAGTAAAAGATATAATCAAATTATTAAGGATCAACTAAAAAGAATAGGATGTTCTTGTGACTGGCATAGATTTAAATTTACTATGGATAAAAATCATAATAAATCTGTAAAAAAGATTTTTATTAAATTATATAAAAAAGGATTAATATATAAAAGTAAAAAAATAGTTAATTGGGATGTACAGGCTAAAACTACTATATCTGATGAAGAAGTTACTTATAAAAAAAAAAATAATTATTTATATTATATTAAATATTTTACCTTAGATAAAAAAAAATATTTAACTATAGCAACGACTAGACCAGAAACAATATTCGGTGATAGTGCAATATGTATAAATCCTAATGATAGTAGGTATAAAGAATTTATTAATAAAAAGGTAGTAGTACCTATTGTAGGTAGAGTTATACCTATTATAACGGATAAATTAGTAGATATGAATATAGGTAGTGGATGTTTAAAAATTACTCCTGCACATAGTAGAAAAGATTTTGATATATATATAAAACATAAAGATAAAATTAAAATTATAGATGTTTTTAATGAAGATGGTACATTAAATAAAGTTTGTAAAAGGTATAAAAATTTAGATAGATTTTTATTTAGAAAAATAATAATAAAAAAATTAAAAAAATTAGGATATATAATAAATATTAAAAAAAAAATAAGTAATATCGCTTATTCAGAAAGAACTAGTACTATTATAGAAAAGAAAATATCTTTACAATGGTATTTAAAAATGAAAATTTTTAAGCTAAAGGCTTTAAAATTAATAAAAAAAATTAATATTCTACCACTAAAAAAATATAGTGTTTTATTATATAAATGGATAAATATTTTAAAAGATTGGAATATATCTAGACAATTAGTATGGGGACATAGAATACCGATATACTACTATAAAAATTATACGATACCAGCTTATTCATTTAAACAAGTAATTAAAATATTAAAAAAAAAATTAAAAATATTAAATATAAAAAAAAATCAAATTCATAAAGATAATAATGTTTTAGATACTTGGTTTTCATCATGGATTCTACCTATATCTGCATTAAATGGTATAAATATAAATAATAATAAAGATTTAAAATATTATTATCCAATAAATTTATTAGTGACAGGATATGATATTTTATTTTTTTGGGTGTTAAGAATGATAATGTTTAGTACTTTTTATATAAAAAAAATACCATTTAAAGAAATTTATTTTACTGGAATAATAAGAGATGAAAATAATAAAAAATTATCTAAATCATTGGGAAATTATAAAAATCTATATCTATTATTAAATAAATATGGGGCAGATGTATTAAGAGTATCAGTTTTAGATAATAATCATATTCACGATTTTGTTATAAATGATAAAAAATATATAACTAGTAGAAATTTTGTAAATAAAGTTTGGAATTCTTATATATTAATAAATAAAATTTATAATAAAAAGGGTATTAACAATAAATATAAAATATCTTTAATAATTATTAAATGGTTTAAAAATATTTTGAATATTTATATAAAAAGAATAAATTTACTATTAAAAAAAAAAAATATATATTACTCGTTTATATTAATAAAAAAATTATTTAAAAAAGAATTCTGTTCAAAATTTTTAGAATATATTAAAATTATAAATATTAATATATTAATTAAAAAAAAAATAATAAATATATATAATACTTTATTAAAATTACTACATCCTTATATACCGTTTATAACTGAATATATATGGATAAAATTAAAGAATGAATCTAATATTACCATATCTATTTGGCCTAAAACTAATATAATTAATAATAATAAAAAAATTAATTATACATTTGATTTTATATTATTTATAAGAAAAATTAATTTTAAAAAAAAAAATAATTATATTTATATAAATAATAAATATAAAAAACAAATTATTAAAAATATATATTTAAAATTATTATATAATTTGTCTAATGTTAAAAAAATATATTTTTATTCAAAATTAGAAATAATTAAAAAAGAATATAAGATATATATATATAAACGATATAAACTTTATATCCTTTATAGGGATATAATAGATAGTCTTGATAAAAATATAATAAAGAATAAAATAATATTTTATAGTAAATATTTGTTAAATATAAAAAAAAAATTAAATAATAAAAATTTTTTATATAATGCACCTTCAAATATAATTAAAATAGAAAAAAAGAAAAAGAATGATATATTAAAAAAAATTTTACTATTAAAAAAAAAATATTTAATTTAAATTATAAAAATTAATATAATCTAATATATTATTATTTGATAAATAAAAATTAAATTCAGGAATTTTAAATTTATTTTTTAAAAATATTGACAATTTTTTTTTATAATATTTTTTATTCTTTTTTAAATAATTTATTATATAATTATTATATTTAGGTGGATATATTGTAATATATATTTTTGAATAATTTAATATTTTATTAATATATACATAAATAACAGTAATTAAAATATTTTTTAAAACCTTTTTTTTTTCTAAAATAAATAATTTATTAAAATAATTATTAATTAAATTAGAAAATTTTTTTTGCTTAAATGTTTCCATTATTTTTATTTTATTTCTAATCATATTATTATTTATTTCAATACTATATAATAAAAAACTTTAAAATATGAATAAAATTAAAAAGATAAATTTTAAAAAAAATATAAATAAATATAAAAAAAATAATTTAATATTAAAAAAAAAAAATATTTTGTTAAAAGATAAATTTATTAGAACTTTAGCAGAATTTGATAATTATAAAAAAAGAAATGAAAAGGAAAAAAAAGATTTGTTTAAAATAAATACTGGAAATTTAATTAAAACTATATTACCAGTATTAGATGATTTTAATAGATTTATAAAAGAAGAAAAAATTAAAGATAATAAAGGTATTTATTTAATTTTTTTAAAATTTAAAAAAATTTTAAAAGATTTTGGGTTAAATAAAATAAGAGTAAATGTAGGAGATGATTTTAATCCAGATTATCATTATGCAATTTCACAGGTTGAAAAAGATAATATGACTAATAAAATAGTAGATATACTAGAAGATGGATATTATGTATATGATAATATTATACGTTGTACTAAAGTAATAGTAGGTAAATAAATTAATAATAAATTTAAAATAATTAATATGAAAGATTTTTATGATATATTAGGAGTAGGTAGAGATGCCACTATAAATGATATAAAAAAAGCATATAGAAAATTAGCTATAAAATATCATCCTGATAAAAATCCGAAAAATAAAAAAGAAGCAGAAAAAAAATTTAAAGAAGCAACTGAAGCATATAGTATATTGAGTGATAAAAATAAAAGAAGAGAATATGATCAATACGGTCAGACTTCATCTGATGGATCATCTATGAATTTTGATGATATATTTAATAACTTAGGTGATATATTCAGTGATGGATTTGATAGTTTTACTGACTTTGGATTAAATTCAAACAAGAAAGATATAAGAAATAGAGGCACTAATTTAAAGGTTAAAGTTAAAGTTAATTTAGAAGATATATATTATGGTAATAATAAAACTATAAAAATAAAAAAGATGAAATTAGCGCCAAATATTAAGTTTAGAACTTGTTTTAATTGTAATGGTACTGGGGTAATTACTAAAATTACGAATACATTTATAGGAAGAATGCAAACTACTAGTACATGTAATAATTGTAAGGGTAGAGGTAAGATAATTAATAGCAAGCCAAAAAATGCTAATATTGATGGTTTTATAGAAACTATAGAATATTTAAAATTACAAATTCCAATAGGTATCAATGATGGAGAAATGTTAAAATTATTAAGAAAAGGTAATGATGCTCCTTATGGAGGTCGTCCAGGTGATTTAATAATAATTTTTAATGTATTACCTAATAAAAAATTTAAACGTAAAAAACAAAATTTATATTATAAATTATACTTAACTATACCAGAAGCTATATTAGGATGTAAAAAAAGTATTGATACTTTAACTGGGAAAATTAAAATAAGTATATCAAAGGGAACACAATCTGATAAAAAAATTGTATTAAAAAATAAAGGATTACCATATAGAAATGGATATAGTTATGGAGATTTAATAGTAACTACTCGTGTATGGATACCTAAAATTATAAATAATGATTTAAAAAATTTTTTTAAAAAAAATAAAAATAATAAATTATTTTATAAATAGATATAATAAATTATGACTAAGAGAGTAGCAGTAGCATTATCGGGTGGTGTAGATTCTAGTGTAACGGCATATTTATTAAAAAAACAAGGATATTATGTAATAGGACTTTATATGTATAATTGGGAAAAAAATGAATGTATACATAATGATATAAGAGATGCTATGTTAATTTCTAATAAATTAAAAATACCTTTTTATGTTTTAGATTTTAGAAAAGAATATAAAAATACAGTAATTAAATATATGATAAATGGATATAGAAAAGGAATTACTCCAAATCCTGATATTATATGTAATAAGAAAATAAAGTTTGGGTATTTTTTAAAAACAGCTTTAAAATTAAATATAGATTATATAGCTACTGGTCATTATGCAATAAAAAAAAAGAATAAATATAATAATTATTCTTTACTTTCAGGTATAGATAATTATAAAGATCAATCTTATTTCTTATGTAGAATTAATCAATATCAATTATCAAAATCATTATTTCCACTAGGTTATTATACAAAAAGTAAAGTTAGAGATATAGCATTAAAATTAAATTTTTATAATGCTAAGAAAAAAGATTCTCAAGGATTATGTTTTTTAGGTAAAATAAATTTAATAAAATTTTTAGAAAAAGAAATTCCTAATAAAAAAGGGGATATAATATATGTAAAATTAAATAATAAAAAAAATAAAATAGGTCAACATAAAGGAGCATATTACTATACTATAGGACAAAGAAAATACCTTAATATAAGTGGTCAAAAATATAAATTATATATTTTTAAAAAAAATATAAAAAATAATATTTTATATGTAGCTAGAAAAAGTTATAAATATTTATATAAGAAAAAAATATTTATTAAAAAAGAAACAATACATTGGATACGAAATTTATTGAAAAATGAAAAAAATAATTATAAATTAAAAATTAAATGTAAAATTAGATATAATGTACATAAGGAGAAAGCTATATTAATTAAAAAAAAAATGGGAGTATTAGTAAAATTTTATAATCGTCAATTTGCTATTACTCCAGGACAATTTATAGTATGGTATTATAAAGAAGAATTAATAGGTTCAGGTATAATAAATTAATTATATATAACCTTTTAAAAAAAATAAAATGTTATTATAATGATAAGTATTAAAAAAACTTATAATATATTATTAAATAAAATTAAATATATATATAGCACTTATGAAATAAATAAAATTTATATAATTTTATTAACTTATATTTTAAAGTGTAATATAAATAAATTATATTTTTATATATTAAATAGTAAAAGACTAGATAATAAAGAATATTTTATATTTTTATTTCTTTTAAATAGAATAAAAAATAGATATCCAATACAATATATAATAGGATACACATATTTTAATGGTATAAAAATATTATTAAATAATAATATTTTTATACCTAGACAGGAGACTGAGGAAATGGTAAATATTATCTATAAAGAAAATAAAAATAAAAAAAAATTAAAAATTTTAGATATAGGTACAGGAAGTGGATGTATATCAATATTTTTAAGAAAAAAAAATAAAAATATTAGTAATTATTGTTTAGACTACACAAATAATATTTTATCAATAAGTAAGAAAAATTTTTTTTTAAATAAAATAAAAAAAAAAATAAAATTTTTAAAATTTAATTTATTAAATTCTTCAAATAAATATAAAATTTTATTTAAATCATTACCAAAATTTGATATAATTATAAGTAATCCTCCTTATATATCTTATTATAATTATTATAAATATATTAATAGTAATATATTTTATGAACCTTATAAATCAATTTTTGTTCAAAATGATGATATACTTTATTATTATAAAAAAATTATTAATAATTTTTTAAATTATAAATTAAAAAAAAAAGGTATTATATATTTTGAAATTTCTAATTATATTAAACATAAAATTGATTTATATTTTAAAAAAAAATATAAAAATTTAATTATAAAATTTATCAAAGATTTTAATAATAATTATAGAATTTTAAAAATTATAAAAAAATAAATGAAAAATAATAAAAAACTAATTATAAAATTATCTAAAATTATAAACAATCATAACTATAGATATTATATTTTAAATAATCCTATAATTACTAATTATAAATATGATATTATTTTAAAAAGATTAATTCATTTAGAAAATAAATATAATTATAAATATAAATATTCTCCTACTAAAAAATTAGTAAATAATATAGTTAGTAATAAAAATAAAAATAAACATTATTATAAAATGTATTCTATAAATAATGTTTATAATAAAAATGAATTAACTAGATGGATAGATAATTTAAATAAGAAGTTATCAATTACGGATAATAGTAACTATATTTGTGAATTGAAATATGATGGCCTAGCTATAAGTTTAATTTATAAATATGGATTTTTAAAACTAGCTAGTACTAGAGGAGATGGTAAATACGGTAACAATATTTTAAATAATATTTTATTATTAAATAAAATACCTTTTTACTTTAAACAAGTTAAAGATATAAAAATTTTTGATATTAAAGGAGAAATAGTATATTCCAAAAAAAATTTTAATTATTTAAATAGAATTAGAATTAAAAATAAATTAAAACCTTTTTCTAATCCTAGAAATGCTGCAAATGGTGTATTACATAACACAAGTAATAATGATATAGTATATAAAAAAAAACTAGATTTTGTACCTTATACTATATATAGTGATAATGGTATTTTTAATAGTAAGTTTAATAATCAATATATATCAATAAAATTTTTAGATAATTTTTTTTTCAAATATCAAAAATACTCATATAAATTATGTAAAGATTCAAGAGATATTATTGATTACATTAATTATTGGGAAAATAATATAGATAAAAGTATTTATCCTATAGATGGTATAGTAATTAAAATTAATGATTTTAGCATTCAAAAAAAAATTAAATATAATAATATATTTCATAAATGGTGTATAGCTTATAAATTTAAGGATAAACCTTATGATACTACCTTAAATAAAGTAATTTTTACAATTGGAAAAAGTGGTATTATAGTACCTATTATAATTTTTACACCTATAGTTATAAGTGGTACTATTATAAAAAGAGCTAGTTTATATAATAGTAATATCTTTAATAAATATAATTTATCAATTGGAGATAAAATATTAATAAAAAAATCTGGTAATATAATACCTAAGTTAGTTAAAAATATAACTAATATTCTTAATAAAAAAATAAAATTTCCTAAATATTGTCCTAGCTGTAAATCTTTATTAAAAAAAGTAAATAATATTATTTATTGTATTAATAAAGATAAATGTTATTCACAAAAATTAGAATTATTTAAACATTTTATTAGTAAAAATGCAATGGATATTAAAATTAATAAAAATAATTTAGATAAATTATTAAAAAAAAATAAAATTAAATCTATAATAGATTTTTATAAATTAACTTTTAAAGATTTAAATTCATTAAATATTACACTTAAAGAATCTAATAAAATTATTGATTCAATAAACAAATCTAAAAATAAAAGTATATCTAATATTATATATGCTTTATCTATTCCTAACATAGGATTATTTATATCGAAAGTTATAGGAGAAAAATATAACGATATAAGTAAATTTATAGATGATATAAAAAATAATATCGATAAAATTAATATAGGAGAAAAAAGATTAAACAAAATAAAATTATTTTTTAATAAAAAAAGAACAAAAATAATTAAAAAATTAAAAAATATAGGATTTAATATATAGATGAGGTATTTAATGCAACTATCTTATAATGGTATTAATTATCATGGGTGGCAACGACAACCGAATAATATTACTATAGAAGAAGAAATAGAAGAAAAATTATTAATAATATTAAAAGAGAAAATTAATATAATTGGAGCTAGTAGAACAGACAGTGGAGTACATGCTAATAAAATGTATGCTCATTTTGATTATAATAAATATATAAATAAAAAGTTATTTTTATATAAAATTAATTTATTAATTTCTAGATATATTAACATTAAAGATATAAGACTAATAAAAAATAATATACATGCAAGATATGATGCCATATATAGAGTTTACCAATATATTATCTCTTATAAAAAAAGACCTTTATATAATAATTTATATTGGTACTGGTATAAAAAAAGAAGAATTAATATAAATTTAATGAATAAAGCTATTAGAATTATAATTAGTAGAAAATCTTTCGATTTATTTACAATAAAAAAAAAGGGTCGATTAAATTATAGATGTCATATATATTTTGCTAACTGGACAATTATAAATAATAATATAATTTTATTAATTAAATCTAATAGATTTCTACGTAAAATGATAAGAATAATAATATCAGTTTGTATAGATATAGGAACTAAAAAAAAAACTTTGAATCAATTAATTAACGAAATAAAAAATAACAATATTAAATATAATATAAATGTACCTCCATATGGATTATATTTAAAAGATATAAAATATAATAATAATATTTATTTATAAAATATTATTTTTTTATTTTTATAATAAAATATGTTGTTATTACTATTCTTTTTAATTTTTATATTATGATAAATTTGATAAGAATTATTAATTTTATTTTTAAATAATATAGGTAATAAATTTTTTCTTTTGTAATGTGTTCTTCTTTTTTTTCTTTTAGATAAAGAAATTTTTTTTTTGGGATGTGCCATAATTAATTAATTTTTTATATATATTTTTTTTATTTTAGGATCTATTTTTTTAATCGGTATCATTAATATAATACTATCATATATATATTGAGCTATATTAATATTACGTGTATATAACGGTATTACTATATTATTATCTGATTCTTTTATTAAATAATTACTAAAATGAATGTTTAATTTTTCTTTTTTATCAATTTTAAATAAAAATTTATTTAATGTAATATCGCATATTAAAGTTATCTTACCATAAAAATACAAATTTAATAAAATATAACTATCTTTATTTTTTTTTTTAATAATAATATTAATTTTAGGATTTAAATAATCTTTTTCTTGTTCTTCTATTAAAAATGCTTTAAAGAATTCATTATTAATAAAAAATCTATAAGATTCATTATTTGGTAATAATGATATATTAAATTGTTTTAAAATTGATTTTATCATTTAATCTTAAAATTTTAAATACTAATATTACTAGTTAATCTTTTTATAAATTATTAATTATTTATTAAAATACATCAAAAATAATAAATACCATTAATAAAAATAAAGAATTTTATCTTATATAACTTTAATAAATAATAAAAAAAAATGCTAAATATTAACTTATTAAATAAAACCAAAAAAAAGAAATTATATAATATAGCTAAATTATTAAATATAAAAAATTATAAAAGTTTTAGAAAAAAAAAATTAATAGAAATTATAAATTTTTATAATTATAAAAATAATACAATTATTAGTGAAGGAGTATTAGAAATAATTCCAGATAAATATGGATTTTTAAGATCTTCTGAGTACAATTATATAACATCTCCAGATGATATTTATGTATCTAAATCAAAAATTAAATTATTTGGTATGAAAACTGGTGATACGATAAAGGGATTGATACGTCCTCCTAAAAATCATGAAAAATATTTTCCATTAATAAAAATTATAGAAATTAATGGTAGATCTCCATCATATAGTCTAAATAGATATTCTTTTGAAAATCTTATACCGCTATTTCCAACAGAAAAATTCAATTTATCTGGTAAAAATTCTACATTATCAACTAGAATAATTGATTTATTTACTCCTATAGGTAAAGGACAACGGGCATTATTTGTAGCACCTCCTAAAGCTGGTAAAACTAATTTATTAAAAGATTGTGCAAATGCTATAGATAAAAATCATCCTGAAGTTTATCAAATAATTTTATTAATAGATGAAAGACCAGAAGAAGTAACTGATATGAAACGTAGTGTAAATGGAGAAGTAATTTATTCTACATTTGATCAACCATCGTTAAAACATGTTAAAGTAGCAAACTTGGTATTAAAAAAATCTATAAGAATGGTAGAATCAGGTCATGATGTAGTTATATTGTTAGATTCTATAACAAGATTGGCAAGAGCTTATAATAGTATAACTCCAACTTCTGGTAGAGTATTATCTGGTGGTATAGATTCTAATGCTTTACAAAGACCTAAAAAATTTTTTGGATCTGCTAGAAATATAGAAAAAGGGGGGTCTCTTACTATTATTGCAACAGCAATGATAGATACCGGCTCTAAAATGGATGATATAATATTTGAAGAATTTAAAGGTACTGGTAATATGGAATTACAATTAAGTAGAGAAATAGCTAATAAGAGAATATATCCAGCTATAGATTTAATATCATCAAGTACTAGAAGAGAAGAATTATTATTAGATAAATATACATTAAAAAAAATGTCTATATTAAGAAATTATATATCAGATATGAGTTCAGTAGAAGCCATAGAGTTAATTATTAATCAAATATATAGTACACGTAATAATAAAAAATTTTTAAAATCTATTAAATTTAATAAATAATATTATCTCATTTGAGGAAATAAAATTACTTCTTGTATATTAGTATTATTAGTAAATAATGCTATTAATCTATCTATACCTATACCAATACCTACTGTAGGAGGTAATCCTATTTTTAATGCCTTTATAAAATCTTTATCTATTTTATTTTTTTTTTGTTTCTTAAATCTTTTTAATTGTTCTCTAGGATCATTTAATTCTGTATAGGCATTAGCAATTTCTATATTATTTACATAAAATTCAAATCTTTCAGTAATATTTTTATTATTATATTTACTTTTAGCTAATGGACTCATAACAGCAGGAAAATCTTTTATATATATTGGTCCTTTCAATTTATCCTTACAATAAAAATTAAAAAAATCATCTAAAATTTTATCTTTATTATATTTATTATTTAATACAATATTATTTTTAATAGATAGTTCTATCAATTTTTGGGTTGATGTTTTTTCATTAATGTTTAAATTAGAATATTTATTTATTATATCAAAAAAATTAATTTTATTTATTTTTTTATTAAAATTAATTTTTATATTTATTTTTTTTTCTAATTTTTTATATATATACATTAATAATTTTTGTAAAAATTTCATCATCCATATATAATCTTTATAAGCTACATATAATTCTAGTATAGTAAATTCTGGATTATGTAATTTATCTATACTTTCATTTCTAAAATTTCTAGAAAATTCATAAACTCCCTTAAATCCACCTACTATTAATTTTTTTAAATATAATTCATTAGAAATTCTTAAATATATTTTTTTTTTAAATTTATTATGATAAGTTATAAATGGCCTAGCATAAGCTCCACCAGGTATTTCTTGTAATATAGGAGTGTCGACTTCTATATAATTAAATTTACTAAAATATAATCTTATATATTTTATAATTAATGATCTAATAATAAAAATATCTTTACTATTTTGATTAACTATTAAATCTAAATATCTCATACGATATCTCTTATCTAGATTATTAAATTTATAATATTCTTTTCCATTTTTATTTTTTACAATTGGAATAGGATAAAGACATTTAGATAATAATAATATTTTTTTTATTAATATAGTATATTCTTTTACTTTAGTAATAAACAAATTACCATGAATCCAAATAATATCTCCTATATCTAAATATTTTTTAAATAAATAAATATAATATTTATTATTTATATATTTATTATCTAAATTATTTATGTTATAATATAATTGTATTTTATTATCGCTATAATCTTTAATATCTAAGAAAGTAGATATACCCATATTTCTTATACTTAATATTCTACCTATAATATATATATTTTTTTTATTATTTATAATTTTATTTTTATTTATTAATATATTTTTAATATTAGTATTTATTTTAATTTTATTATTAGGAAATGGATTTATACCTAATGATTCAATTTTTTTTAATTTTTTTATCCTTATATATTCTTGTTCTAACATAATTATATTTTTTTATATAATAAATAATTTAATACTATATTTTTTAATATTTAAGTAATTAACTTATAATTTTATCTATTAGTTTATGAATTTAAATAAAAAAGAAATTAAATTATTGTTTAAATTTGGAAAATTTTATTATTATAATAATATATTTAAATTATTTTTTTTAAGAAATACTATTAATAAAGTATCTATAATAATACCTAAAAAAAAAATAAAAAAAGCAGTTCTTAGAAATAAAATAAAAAGAAGAATATTGCATTCATTAAATATTAATAATTTTTTTATAAAAATTAATCCTACTTTTTTAATTATTTTTTTATATATAAATAAAAATATTTTAAATTTTAATATATTAAATTATAATATTAAAAATATAATATATAAAATTAATTATGGAAAAATTTTTAATTATAGGACTAGGTAATCCTATAGAATCATATAAAAATACTAGACATAATATAGGTACTTATATAGTTAAAATGATTATTAATAATGAAAGAATAAAAAAAAAATTTAAAAATAAATATGGCGAAATTTTTATAAAAAAAAATAATAATAAAAAATATTTATTTTTATTATCTAATTTATATATGAATAAAATAGGTTATACTATTAATTATTTTTTAAAAAAATATAAATTAAAAAATAAAAATTTAATAGTATTATCTGATGATATATATATAGATTTTGGTAAAATTAAACTTAAATATAATGGTGGATCAGGTGGACATAATGGATTAAATAGTATACAAAATATATTAAAAACAAAAAAATATCTTAGAATTAAAATAGGTATTGGGCATAACTTTAAATATGGTGAACAAAATAAATATGTATTAAGTCCAATGAATCTTAATGAATTAAGATTAATTAAAAAAAAAATTTATATAGAAATATATAATTTAATTTTTAATATATTATAGTTTTTTAAATTTTTCTAATAACAATTCCAAATGTCCATTCATTATGTTTTCTAAATTATATAAAGATATATTTATTCTATGATCTGTTATTCTATTTTGTGGATAGTTATATGTTCTTATTTTTTTAGATCTATCTCCCGTAGAAATTAAATTTTTTCTTTTATTTTCTATTTTTTTTTTATTATTATTTATATTAAAATTATATATTCTAGATCTTAATATAGTTAAAGCTTTTTCGTAATTTTGATGTTGTGATCTTTCTTCTTGGCATTCTACTACTATATTGGTTGGTTTATGTATTAATCTTATAGCTGATTCTGTTTTATTTACATGTTGTCCGCCTGCTCCACTAGATCTAAATGTAAATCTTTTAATATCACTAGGATTAATTTTTATATTATTATCATCAAATTTAGGTAATACTACTACACTTACAGCCGATGTATGTAACCTTCCTTGAGTTTCTGTTTTAGGTATTCTTTGTACTCTATGTACTCCAGATTCATATTTTAAAATATTATAAATATTTTTATTAATTACATGTATAATAACTTCCCTATATCCGATTTTACTTCTATTAGTATTCAAAATATTAAATTTAATTTTTTTCTTTTTAAAATACATTATATACATTCTAAAAACATCTTCTAGAAATAAACAAGCCTCATCACCACCAGTACCTATACGTATTTCTATAATAGCTTCATTTTTATTATAATTATTATTTTTATTTTTATTTTTATATTCTTTAAATAATTTATTTATTTTATATATAATAATTTCTTTTTTATCTTTTATTTTATATATATCATTTTTAATTTCTTTATAAAAATCCTTATTATTAGTTTTTATTTGTTTTAATTCTATTAAAAGTTTGTTATTATCTTTATAAATATTATACAATTTAAATATTTTAGAAATTATTTTAAATATATTGTTATTGTATTTATCTTTTAAATATAAAATTTTACCATTGATTAAATCATATATGTTATTATATTTTTTTTTTATTTTTTTTATTTTTATATTTAAATTTCTCATAAAAAAAAATATATGAATAATATTAATAAATATATTTCAAAAATTAATAAACTTAAAAATAAGAAAATTGATGAAAAAAAAATATTAAAAATTAAAAAAAAATTTTTAAGTAAAAATGGTATAATTGATTATTATTTAAATAAAATAAAATTAATTAAAAATAAAAAAGAATTAGGTAAAAAAATTAATATTTTAAAAAACAATATTTTATTAATAATAAAAAATAATAATTTAATAAAAAAAAATGATATAAAAATTAATATTGATTATGATTTTTTTTATAAAAAAAATAAATATAATTTAGGTTCTAAACATCCTATAACATTAATAAAAGATAAAATTTTTAAAATTTTTAATAAATTAAATTTTAATATTATATATGATAATAAAGAAATAGAAACAGATTGGTATAATTTTAAAGCATTAAATTTTCCTAAATATCATCCTTCTAGAGATATGCAAGATACATATTATATTAATAAGAAATATTTATTAAGAACTCATACTTCTTCTATACAAATTAGATATATGATAAAAAATAAACCACCTATTCGTATAATTACTTATGGAAAAGTATATAGAAATGAATCTATATCAAAATATACTTATAATATGTTTCATCAAATTGAATTATTATATGTAGATAAAAATAAATATTTATCTATTATATACTTAAAAGTTCTTATAAAATATTTTATAAATATTTTTTTTGGTAATAATTATAAAATTAGATTTAGAACTTCTTATTTCCCATTTACTAATCCTAGTTTTGAAGTAGACTTATATTATAATAATAAATGGTTAGAAATTATAGGTTGCGGTATGGTTAATGAAAAAATATTAAAAAACGTAAAATATAATTATATTAAATATAGAGGAATAGCAATAGGTATGGGAATAGAAAGATTAGCTATGATTTATTATAATATTAAAGATATTAGAATTTTTTTTTCTAATGATATTAGAACATTAAAGCAATTTAAATCTCAATTATAAATTTCTATTTAATTCATATAAAATAATACCACAAGAAACTGAAACATTTAATGAAGATATAATTTCTTTTTTAATTGGTATATATAATTTATGCTTAGTAAGCATTAATATATTTTTAGGTATTCCAGTTTCTTCATTACCTAGAATAAAAGCTATAGACTCTTTACTCTTTATAGTTAAATTATTATTAATATTTTCTGTTCCCTTTTCGGTTATAGATATTATTTTTATATTATTATTAATTAAAAATTTAATACTTTTATCTATATTATTTACTCTACATATTTTAATTTTAAATATAGATCCACTAGATATTTTAATAATATTTGGATTATAAATATAGTAAGTATTAGGTATAATTATATAATCCACATTAAAACAAGCAGATGTTCTTATTATACTACCTATATTTTTTGTATCAGTTATATTATATAAAATTATAATATTTTTTTTTTTTTTATCATTAACAATATCTTGTAATAGAAAAACTTTAATAATAGAAATATTCGCCATTATACCTTGAGTATTATATATATTTTTAAAATTCTTATTTAATTTATATATAATTTTTAATGGTATTTTTTTTTTTTTTATTTTATTTATTAATAGTTTATACTTACTAATTTTATTATTATTTATAAAAATTATTAATACTTTAATAAAATTAGATTTTATAGCTTCTTCTACTGGATGATATCCATATATTATAATAGATTTTTTTACCATTTATTTAAATATATATTAATATAAATAATAACATTATAAAAAATGAATTATTTAAAAAAAAAATATAATTCTAAAATTTTAAAAAAACATTTTAATAAAATTTTTAAAAAAAAAATTTATAAAATACCCGAAATAAATAAATATGATATTTATAAAGGTAGAATAATTAATATACTAGAAGATTACGTAGTAATTGATTTTGGTCATAAATTTGAAGGTATAGTACCTATAAATGAATTTAAAAAAGAAAAAATAAAAATTAATGATAAAAAAGATATAATGATAGTAAATACTAATTACAATGGTAATTGTTTGTTATCCTATAAAAAAGCTTTAAATAATAAATCATGGATAAATATACAAAAGATATATGAAAGTAAAAATAATATTAAAGGATATATTTTATATAGAACTAAAGGAGGTTATATAGTATCTTTATATAAAGATATTACATGTTTTTTACCTGGTTCACAAATTAAAGTTAATGCTATTAAAGATTATGATTATTACATAGGTAAAATTATAGATTTACAAATTATTAAAATTAATTTAAAAATTCAAAATATAATAGTGTCTCACAAAGTTATAATGGATAATAATATAGAAAATAATAAAAAAAAATTTATAGATAGTTTAGAAGTAGGAAAAATTATAGAAGGAAAAGTTAAAAATATAATATCTTATGGTGTTTTTATAGATTTAGGTTATATAGATGGATTATTACATATTACAGATATTTCATGGAAAAAAAAAGTAACTCCAAGAAGTGTATTTAAATTGGGTAAAAGATATAAATTTATTATTATTGGGATAGATAAAGAAAAATCTAGAGTCCAATTAGGATATAAACAATTAACTACAAATCCTTGGGATATATTGATTAATAAAATAAAAATTGGTAAGGTTATAAGAGGTAGAGTTACAGCTGTAACAGATTATGGAGCTTTTATAGAGCTATTAGAAGGTATAGAAGGATTATTACATGTATCTGAAATGTCTTGGGATCATGAATTAAAAACAGCTAAAGATTTAATAAAAATTAATCAATTAATAAAGTGTATAGTAATAAATATAGATAAAGATGATAAAAAAGTATATTTAAGCTTAAAAAGATTTAAAAAAGATCCGTTTGAAGAAATAATAAAAAAATATTCTATAGGTAAAAAATATACGGGTATAATTGATAAAATATTAAAATATAATTATGGATTGAGAATTAAATTAGAAAAAAATTTATATGGTATTTTATTAAATAATGATATATCTTGGTACAAAAGGATCTATAATTTATCTAAATACTATAAAATAGGTGATAAAATTGATGTTACTATATTATCTATAAATTTAAAAACTAAAAAAATTATTTTGGGACATAAACAATTATATAGTAATAAATGGGACGAATATAAAAAAATATTTAAACCTAAAAGTGTACATAAAGGTACTATAACTAAAATTACTAAGAATAGTATAATATTAAATAACAAAATAAATAAAGATTTAAAGTTTTTTATTTATAATAAATTTTTAAAAAATAATACTTATAATATTGGTGATGAAATAAAATTTTTTGTTATAGATGTTAATAATAAATATAAAAAAATATACGTTAAACCTTATAATATAAAAGATAAAAAAATTATATTAGAAACATCAACTTTCGGTGATTTAGATGAATTAAATATAATTAAAAAAAAAATAGAAAAGGAAGAAAATAAAAATAAATAGTTTTATATTTTATAGGTTAATTTAATATCATTATTTTTATTAATTATAAAAATTATACCTTTATATATTTTATATTTATTATTATAAATTTCTTTTAATAATAGTATATTTTTATACATTTTATTAATTATATCAATCGTATTGTATTTTTTATTTTTAATAATTTTTATTAAAAATATACCATTATTAATACTAATTAAATTACTAAATTTTATTTTTTTTTTATTATAATAATATTCTTCTTTTATAAAAGTAAATTTTTTTCTTATTAATTTTTTTAAAATTTTATTCTTTTTATCCTTTTTTTTTAAAAAATTATTATAAATTGGATATTTTAAATATATAGACTTTTTATTATTTTTTATAGATATTTTTTTCGTTTTAATTTTATTTATTGTACCAAAAGTATATTTATTTTTATTAAATTTCCATATTTTATTAAAAATAAAAAAATCTTTAAATAAATTATATATATTATATTTATTTGTATTTTCCAATATAAAAATATTTAATTGATGAGTAGCACTATAAACTAAATTGTATAATATATTTAAATAAGATATTAGTTTTTTTTTAATAAAATTTTTTATATAATTATGATTAAATTTTTTATAAAAAATTAAATCATTAAAAATTTTATTATTATTATAAAAAATATTAAATGAAAATAATGGTAAAATTATAATTTTATAAAAATTATTACTATTTTTATTTATAGATAATACTCTTATTATATTAGTATTATTAATTTTATTTAATACATATTTATATTTATTATATGACCAGAAATTTAAAAAATCATAAATATTATTTGATTTATTTAATTCAAACTTTTGTATAATATCTAAAAAAATATATAATGAATTATTATTATTAATTTTTAATTTATTTGAAATATATAAAATTTTACCATATATATTATATTTTAATATTTTAATATAATTTAATTTTAAATTATTTAATTTTAGATAATATAAAAATTTTTTTATGTTATAAAAATATTTTATTATTATTTTAATTTTTTTTTTAATTATTTTATTTAATAATAATATAAATTTTATTTTATATTTTAATTTATTGTCGTATAAAATAATTTTTAAAAATTCTATTAATATCTTAATATAAATAGAATCATTTAAGTATATATAATTTTTAAAAATAATTTTAGGTAAATATTTATTATAATAATTTAATTCTTTAATATAATCATATACTTGTATTTTATCTTTTAATAATATTACTATATCTTTAGTATTATTACCATTTAATAATAATGTTTTAATATATAACAAAATTTTTATATATTTATTATCAGAATGTTTAATAATATTAATAGATATATATCCATTTTGTTTTTTTAATGGTAATTGTTTATTATAAATATAATTTAATTCTTTATCAATATATTTATATTTTATAAATTTAAATAATTTATTATTAAATGTAACTATATCTAAATTATTGGTTACATTATTAATAATATTTTTATTAGATATTATATTTGGTTTATATTCTTTAAATCTTATTTCATTTATATATTCTTTATTGTATATATCATTTTTAATATCTACAAATAAAAAAATTTTATTTCCATACGATATAATATTTTTAAATATTAATTTTAACAATCTCCATAATTTATAATCTATCAAATTGTATTTATATATATATAATAATTTATATTTATTACAAGACTTAATTATTCTATCAGAAATAATATTTTTATATAAATTAAAAATTTTATTATTTTTTATAGTATATGCAAAATAAAATTTATAAATATAATATTCTATTATATTATTATATTGTATATATTTATACGTATTATTGTTTATATATTTTTCATATTTTAATATAATTTTTTTTATATTATTTTTATTTATATCTATTTTATTTTTCTCTTTTATGTTTAATGATTTAGAATAAAAAACATTATTGTTTAAATTTTTTTTTAAACGATTATTTATAATTAATCTTTTCAATAAATATATTTCTTTAAAATAGTCGTAATTTGTTTTAAAATTAAACAAATTAATAATATCATTATAAATAAAAGATTTTTTATCTATATTATTATTTTTTAAAATTAAATAGAATTTATTTTTTAATAATTTTATATTTTTTTTAATTCGTTTTTTCTTTTTTATAAAGTTATAAATTTTAGTATTAATATTTTTTAAATTTAAATTATAAAAAAAATTTTTATTTTTTATTAAGATAAAAATTTTTCTTTTAAAATTTTTTATTATTTTATAATACCCTTTAAAACTAATATTATATATTTTTTTTTTAATATATTTAAAATTAGTATAATTATTGTTAATAATATAATTTAAAAATCTATAAATATATTTCGGTCTAGTTATAATATTTATATTTTTATAATAATAATATCTTTTTTTAAATATATAGAATAAAAAATTATTTATAGTATAAATTGGTAGTTCTTTTTTTAAAATGTTTTTTAATATATAAGATGATTTTTCATTTATCTCTTTATAGGATAAATTTGTGTATTTATTTATAATTTTAGATATTTTATATTTATTATTATTTTTATTAGTTAACTTCTTAATAATTTTTATAATTTTATAAATAATTTTAATTTTTTCTTTTTTATTAAAAGTTATTAATAAAATATTTGAAAAAGATAAATTATTATTTTTATATAAATTTAAAATATAATTAATAATTAAATATTTATAATGGTTTGTACCAGTAGAATAATTATATTTTATTAAAAATTTTTTAGACATTATTAATAATTATATATATATTATTATATAATATAAATTATTTTTTATGAATAGATATTATGAAACTATTATTATTTTAACTCCAGTTTTATCTGAAGAAGAAATAAAAAATTTTTATTTAGAATATAAAAATTATTTAACAGATAATAATGTTAAAATAATAAAAAAAGAAAAGTGGGGAATGAAAAAATTATCTTATGAAATAAAAAAAAAATTAAATGGTTTTTTTTATTTGTTTTTTTATAAAAGTAATCCTATAATAATTAAACCATTAAACAATAAATTATTACAGGATGAAAGAATACTTAGATTTTTAACGGTTAAAATTAATAAATATGGTGTAAAATATTTATTAAAAAATAAAAATAATAAGAAATATGAAAAAAAATAAATTACAGCCTTCATTAAATATAGAATTTAAAAAAAAAAAAAAATATTGTTTTTTTAAGAAAAGAAATATTAAATATATAGACTATAAAAATCCAGATTTTTTAATACAATTTATTAATGAATTTGGTAAAATACTACCTAGAAGAATTACGGGGACTTCAAGAAAATATCAAAAATTATTAAATAAAGCGATTAAGCGATGTAGACATATAGGACTATTACCATTTATAAGTGATGGATTAAGATAAGATTTAAATTATTATGATAAAAATTATATTAAAAAAAAAAATAAATAATTTGGGCAATAAATATGATTTAATTAAAGTTAAATCTGGATATGCTTTAAATTATTTAATACCACAAAAGTTTGCTATAATAGCTACTAAATCGCAAATAAAAATTAATAATGAAATATTAAAAAATATAATTAATAAAGATAAATTATTAATAAATAAATATAATAATTATATTAATTATTTGAAAAAAAAGAAAATTAAATTTAATTTAAAAATAACAGATACTATATTTTTAATAATAACTAAAAAAATTATTTTAGATAAAATTAAAAAATTTAAAATTATAATAAAAACAAAAGATATAAGTTTAAATAAAATAATAATAAAAAAATATGGTGAATATAAAATTAATTATATATTAATAAAAAAATTAAAAGGATATTTAAATATTATAGTAGATAAAATTAATTAATTATCGATAGTTTTATATACTCATTTATTATATCATCTATATTACCATTTAAAATATAATCTAAATTACTAGTTTTATATCCTGTATTTAAATCCTTAATCATTTTATATGGATGCATTATATAATTTCTATTATGATATCCCCATTCTATTTTATTTTTTTTAGTAGTTTTTGTCTTTTTTATAAGTTTCAATTTAGATTTTAATAGTTTTAAAGCATATAATTTATTAATATTTTGAGATCTAGTTTTTGTACAAACAATTGATATATTAGTAGGTTTATGTATTAATCTAACTCCACTTTCTACTTTATCTACATTCTGTCCTCCTGACCCACTAGATCTAAAAGTTTGATATTTTATATCTTTTTCATTAATATATATACTTTTATCATTTTTAATAAGTGGAAAAACATTAACTGAGGCAAATGAAGTATGTCTTTTATTATTATAAATACGTATTAATTTATGTATTCCGTTTTCAAATTTTAATAGACCATATGCATATTTACCTTGAATTTCTAATACTATATTTTTTATACAATTACTATTAATATATGTGCAATTTATTATACTAACTTTATAATTATTTTTTATAGACCATAACTCATACATTTTGCTTATAATTTTTACCCAATTACTACTATCATTACCTCCTGCTCCTGATGTAATTTGTATTATAGCACTATTAATATCGTGTTCATTATTAAATATAATATATTTTAATTCATCAATTAATTTTTTTATATTTATATAATATTTATATAAATCATTATCAATAATAGAAATATTTTCTTTTAAAGATAATATTTTTAATAATTTAACATCTTTATAATTTAATAGAATTTTATTATAAATATTAATAATTTTATTTAAATAATTAATTTTTTGTTTAACAGTTATATATTTATTAAAATTATTTTTATCATATTTTTTAATTTTATTTATATTATTTTTATAAATTATTTTAAGTTTATCAATATCTATAATTTTCTTTATAAAAATTATATTTTTTTTTATTTTATTAATCATATAACAGTACGGAGAGAGAGGGATTTGAACCCCCGGAAGAAAATGTATTCTTCAACGGTTTTCAAGACCGTCGCGATAAACCACTCTGCCATCTCTCCTAATAATTTATTATATATTATATTATTATAAATAAAAAATAATTATAATAAATTATGTCTTTAAGAATTACAAAAGAATGTATAAATTGTGGAGCATGTGAAATTGAATGTCCAAATAGAGCTATATATCAAGGCGGTAAAAAATGGAATATATCAGAAGGAACTAATATAAAAAAAGAATTTGTTTATTATAAAGGTAAAAAAATATATACTAATAAAAAATATAAACCTTTATCGAAGAATATATATTATATAGTAAAAGAAAAATGTACAGAATGCGTAGGGTTTTTTAAATATCCTCAATGTGCTGCTGTTTGTCCAGTAGATTGTTGTATAAAAGATACTAAAAATAAAGAAACTTATAAAGAATTAATAATAAAAAAAGAACATTTACATAATAAATAGATGACGTAAGGGGGATTTGAACCCCCGACATTTGGATTATGAGACCAATACTCTACCACTGAGTTATTACGTCTTTACATAACAAATATAATAAAATTATAAATGTATATTAATAATATAATAATAGGAATATTTAAAAATAATAAAAATAAAGCTATAGAATATCTAAATGAATTAGAAAATTTATTATTGATATTTAAAGGGAAAGTTTATAAAAAATTTTTACAAAGAAGATTTAAAGTTAATAATTTAACTTATGTAGGTAAAGGGTTTTTAAAAAAAATATCTTTATATATTAAAAAACATACTATAGATACTGTAGTATTTGATGATGAGTTATCATTAAGTCAAATTAAAAATATTGAAAAAACTATAAAATGTAATATTTCAGATAGAACAAAATTAATTTTAGATATATTCTCTAATAAGGCAAAAACTTCATATGCTAAATTGCAAGTTAAATTAGCAAACTATCAATATATTTTACCCAGATTAAAACATATGTGGAGTCATTTAGAACGACAAAGAGGAGGTATAGGATTACGTGGCCCAGGTGAAAAAGAAATAGAAACTGACAGAAGATTAATAAGAAATAAAATTTTAAATTTAAAAAAGAAATTAAAGAAAATAAAAAATCAAATTATTATACAAAGGAAGAGAAGAATTAATAATATAATAATTTCTTTAGTAGGATATACTAATGTAGGTAAAACAACAATAATTAATAAATTAACTAATAAAAATTTTTTAACAGAAAATAAATATTTTACTACTTTAGATGCTAAAATAAATAAGATATATATAAATAAAAAAAAGATATTATTAGTCGATACTATAGGTTTCTTAAGAAAAATACCTACTAAATTAATAGAATCTTTTAAATCATCTATAATAGAAATAAAAAATTCAAATATTATATTACATGTTATAGATATATCTTCTAACTTTATTAAAGATAAATTTTTTTATGTAACTAATTTTTTATTATATGAATTAAAATTATATAGTAAAAAGATAATTATAATTTTTAATAAAATAGATAAACTAAAAAATTTTAGTAATAAATTAATAGAGGAAAAAATAAATATTAAAGTATTTAATAATAATTATATTATTTATAATAATAAAAAATTTCATTTTATTACTATATCATCTAAAAATAAATATAATATAAAACAATTAAAAGAATTTATTTATAATATCACTTTAAATATTTAATAATGGTCTCGGCTGGACTTGAACCAGCGACCTCTTGATTATGAGTCAAGTGCTATAACCAACCTAAGCTACGAGACCTTATAATAAGAATTATAAAAGAATATATATATAATAAGAAATTATTATATTATATTAATATCATAATATATAAAAAAATTATTATAACCTATATAATTATTAGGTTTATTTTTAATAATATAAATTTTTTTAGTTAGAGTTTCATTCTTTATCATATTATAATATTTTATAATATTATTTTTAATTATTAAATAACTTTTATTATACAATAATATTTTTATTTTATCAGTTATTTTTAATTTTTTTTTTTTTCTTAAAACTTGTATATTCCTTATTAAATCCCTTATCCAACCTTCATCTTTTAATTTTTTAGTTAATTTAGTTTTTAATATTATAATAGTATTATTTTTTATATATATTAAATTATTTTTGTAATTTTTATTTTCATTTAATATATAAAATTCCTTATTAGTTAATTTAATATTTAATTCTTTAATATATATATATTTTTTATTAATAATATTATCAATTTCTTTATTATTTAAATTATTTATATACATAGTTATTTTATTAACCAATTTTTTGTATTTTGGTCCTACTATATCGTAATGAATTTTAATTTTTTTTTTTATATATTCATTTATATTATTAATTTCTATAAAATATATTTTTTTAACATTTACTTCTTTTTTTAATATGTCTATAATTTTTTTTTCTTTTGTTAATTTTTTATTACGTTTATTTATAACTATATAAATATTACTTAATGGTTGACGTACTTTAATATTCTTTTTTTTCCTTAAATAAAGTATTATTTTAGTATATTCCCTAATAATCTTAATATTGTTTTCAATATTTATGTTAATAAAATTTTTAATAGCCTTAGGAAATTTATTAAATATTAAACTAATTTTATCATTATATAATTTATAATATATATATTCTGTAAAAAAAGGAATTATAGGATAAGATATAATTAATATTTTTTTTAAACATATAAATAAAGTAAAATATGCTGATTTCTTATCATTATCTACGTTTTTTTTCCAGAACCTATTTCTAGATAATCTTATATACCAATTACTTAAATCATTTACTACAAAAATATTAATTAATCTACTAATTTTAGTAAAATTAAAATTTTTATAATATTTATATATTTTTAATAATAAATTATTCAATCTTGATATTATCCATTTATCTATATATAATAATATTATATTATTTTTATTTTTTTTAAAATGACTATAATTAAATTTATCAATAATTGAATAATTATATAAAAATCTAGAAATATTATATAGGGTATTAAAAAATTTATTGTTTATTTCTTTTAAATCTTTTATATTAAATTTTATATTTTGGCTATGATTACTATTACTTACTAAATACCATCTTATACTATCAGGACCATATTTTTTTATAATTTTAAATGGATCTATTGTATTACCTTTGCTTTTAGACATTTTATGACCATATTTATCTAAAACAAGACCTAATGGTAAAACATTTTTATAAGATATATTATTAGATATTATTGATGAAATTACATGCAATGTAAAGAACCATCCTCTAATTTGATCTGTTCCTTCACTAATAAAATTTGAAGGATAATAAATATTTTTATCTATAAGGTTACTATTATAAAAAGGATAATGATATTGTGCATAAGTAGAAGAACCAGAATCAAACCATACATCTAATACATCTAATTCTCTATACATTTTCTCTCCTTTTTTATTAGATAATATTATCTTATCTAATATATCTTTATGTAAATTAATTTTTTTATAATCTATATATTTTTTATTTTTTATGAATTTTATAAATGGATTTTTTTTCATATATCCAAGTTTTATAGATTTATTTATTTCATCATTTAATTCATTAATAGAACCTATAACTAAAAAATTTTTATTATTTTTGGTAGACCATATAGGTAAAGGTGTACCCCAATATCTAGTTCTAGTTATATTCCAATCTTTTATATTATTTAACCAATCTATAAATTTATTTTTAATTAATGTATTAGTTCTCCAATGTATTTTATTACTTAATTTAAGTATTTTATTCTTAATTTTTTTTTGGGTTAAGTTAATAAACCAAGATTTAATAGGATAGTATATAATAGGCTTATTTGTCCTCCAACAATGAGGATATTTCTTTTCATATTTATTAATAATTAAAATTTTTTTTCTTAATAATTCTATAATTCTTTTATCTACAGAAAATTTTTTTTTTTTATAATAACTTGTCTTTACATATTTACCTCCTAATCCATGTGGTAATATTTTTAAAAATTTACCAAATCTATCTACTATAGGTATTAATTTATTATTTTTCTTATATAATATACTAGAAATATTTTCTTTTATAGATATCTCATAATCATCTCTACCAAAAGTAGGAGATATATGTATTATACCAGTACCTTTATTATCTTTTATTATATTTAAAGTATCTTTTATAATAACAAATTTTTTTTTATTTTTTAATGGTTTAAACCATTTTAATAATTGATAATATTTATAATTTATAATTTTTTCTCCTTTAAATTTATATAATATTTCAATTTTTTTATTATTTTTAAATAAAGTATTTAGTGATTTTTCTGATGTTATTATATATAAATTTTTATATTTAATTAATAAATAATATATATTACTTTTTATCAATAATGCTGTATTAGAAGGTAAAGTCCATGGAGTAGTTGTCCATACTAATATATATATTTTTTTATTAATACCTTTTAAGAAATAAGGTATAGATTTTAATTTAAACAATATATATATAGAATATATAGTAATTTTTTTTTTAGTATTTGGAAAATTTAATTCTTGATAGCTTATAGAAGTACCAGCCATAGGTGAGTATGGTAATACTTTATAATCTTTATATAATAATTTCTTATTAAATATTTTTTTAATAATCCACCAAACACTTTCTATATATTTACTATTATAAGTTATATAATAATTATTTTTATCTATAAAATAACCTATTTTTTTAGTGAACTTTATCCATATTTTTAAATTTTTTATTACGTATTTTTTACAATGTTTATTAAATTTTTCTACAGATATATTATTACCAATATCAGATTTATTAATTTTATTTTTTTTTTCTATAGATAATTCTATAGGGAGACCATGAGTGTCCCACCCTAATTTATTTACAACTTCATAATTATTTATTGTATAGTATCTATATACTATATCTTTAATAATTCTTGATAAAATATGATGAATACCTGGTTTACCATTCATAGAAGGAGGCCCATCATATATTATAAATTTTTTACCCCCAGTTTTTTTAAAATTAATTAAATAATTTTTTTTCCAATAATTAAAAATTATTTTATAAATTTTATATAAATTTAATATTTTATTCAAAATTCAAATATTAATATTATAGCCCATAGGGGAATCGAACCCCTATTTCCAGAATGAAAATCTGACGTCCTAACCAATAGACTAATGGGCCGTTTTAATATTTCTATTTATTAAATTAGATAAATTACTTTTTATACGTGATACCTTATTTAAAGTCAATATACTTTTATTTTTTATTTTATCTAAAATAGAAAATAATAATGATTTTTTTTTATATAATATTTTATAATCTAATATATTTATATTTTTTTTAAATTCTTTAATTTTACTTTTTAATATGTTAATTTTATATTTATTATATTTTTTTTTTTTTATATTTTTTCTTTCTCTCTTTAAAATAGATTTACTTGACATATTATATTAAATTTTTAATATATAACTATATTTTTATATTTTTCATTTTAAATCCAATTTTTTTTAAGTCACTCCAATAATTAGGATAAGACTTTTTAACTGTATTAGGATTTTTTATTAATATTTTTTTTTTAATTGCAAAAACAGAAAATGACATAGCCATCCTATGATCTCTATAAGTATCAATAATTTTTATTTTTTTATTGTTATTTTTAAATTTTATTATTTTTATACTATTATTAGTAATTTTAGTAATAGTACCTAATTTTTTTAATTCATTTTTTAATGCTTTTAATCTATCAGTTTCTTTAATTTTTAATGTTTCTAATCCAGTTAATAAACATTTAATTTTTAAAATAGAGCATGTTACTATTATAGTCTGTGCTATATCTGGTGTAGATTTTAAATCTATTCTTAAATATTTTGGCAATTTAAAATTTTTAATTTTTTTTAATAAAATTATATTATTAGGATAAAAAATAGTATTTACACCAAAATATTTTTTATATATTTTATATATTATACTATCTCCTTGATAACTATTTTTTTTAAATCTTTTAAGTTTTATATTTTTATTTTTTAAAATAGCTACAATAGAATAAAAATATGAAGCTGAGCTCCAATCTGATTCTATATGATATTTTATTTTTTTTTTATTTTTTTTATACTTTTTTATATAAATATAGTCTTTTTTTACTATTATATTAAAATTAATATTTTTTAATAAATTAATAGTTAAATAGATATATGATAAAGATATACTATCATTTAATAATTTTATAACTAATCCATTCTTTAATTTAGGTGCTATTAAAATTAAAGAACTAATATATTGGCTACTTATATTAGACTTTATGTTAATTCTATTTTTTTTTATAGTTCTTCCTATTATTTTTATAGGTGGATATCCTATTTTATTAATGTATTTAATTTTACAACCTATTTCTTTTAATGATTTAATTAAATAATATATAGGTCTTTCTTTCATTCTTTTAGTACCTGTTAATATAACTTTATTATTATTTTTTATAGAAAAATATGATATTAAAAATCTCATAACAGTACCAGCATCTTTAACATTAATTACTTTATTATTACTATTTAATGATTTTATCATTAATTTAGTATCATTAGAATTAGATAAATTATATAATTTAATATTATTATATAATTTTTTTATAATTAATAATCTATTAGTTTCACTTTTTGATCCAGATATACTAATAGTACTTTCATATTGTTCATTAGACTTATATATTAATTTTAAATACATTTTATTTACTAAATTAATAAAATAATTATAATATAATTTATTTAATATAAATAATTAATATATTTATATCTGATGGTGATACACCGCTTATTCTAGTAGCTTGACCAATAGAATATGGCTTAACTCTTATTAACTTTTCTCTTCCTTCATTAGATAATGACTTAATTTTATTATAATCAAAATATTTAGGTATTATTAGATTTTCTAATTGATTCATTCTTTTAACTTCTTTTTTTTCTTTTTTTATATAATATTCATATTTAATTTCATTATTTATTATATATCTATATTTTTTTATATATTTAATATTTTTTTTAATATATCTATTTTTATTTTTTTCTTTAAAATAAAATAAAATATTATTAATATTTATTTCAGGTCTTAATAATAATTTAAATAAAGTAGTTATTTTATTAATTTTTAAAAAAAAATGTAAATTTACTTTTATATTCTTAAATTTATTTATAATTTCTTTTATTTTTTTTTTCTTTTTTTTTAATTTTATATAAAATTTCTTTTTTATTAATCCTATTTTATAACCTCTAGGTATTAATCTAAAATCAGAATTATCTTGTCTTAATAAAATACGAAATTCAGCTCTAGAAGTAAACATACGATAAGGTTCAGTAGTACCTTTATTTATTAAATCATCTATAAGAACACCTATATAAGATTCATTTCTTTTTAATATAAAAGGTTTTTTATTATTAATTTTTAAATAAGCATTAATACCTGCTATTAATCCTTGACATGCTGCTTCCTCATATCCAGTAGTACCATTAATTTGACCAGCCATGTAAAGATTATTTATTATCTTAGTTTCTAATGATAAATTTAATTGTATAGGATTAAAATAATCATATTCTACAGCATATCCATATTCTAATATTTTTGCATTTTCTAAACCTTTAATAGAATGTACAATTTTTTTTTGTATATTTTTAGGAAAACTTGTCGATAATCCATTTAAATATATTAAATTATTATAATTACTATCTGGTTCAATAAAAATTTGATGACGATCCTTATTATAAAAACGATATACCTTATCTTCTATAGATGGACAATATCTAGGACCATTATTATTAATAATACCAGTAAAAATAGGAGATTTATTAATATTATTTTTAATTATATTATGAGTATTCTTATTAGTATAAGTTATATAACATTTATTATTATTTTTTATTTTCTTTTTTATTCTAAAAGAAAATCTTTTTAAATTGTTATCTCCATTATCTACTAATAAATTATTAAAATTTATAGTATCTTTTAATATTCTTGGTGATGTACCAGTTTTCATACGGCCTACCTTAAAACCATATAATTTTAATTGTTCTGTTAATCCATGTACGAAATTTTCTTTTATTCTACCTCCATTATATACATAATTACCTATAATAATTTTACCATTTAAAAAAGTACCATTTGTTAATATAACAGTTTTACTAAAAATCTTTTTATTATTTTTAGTAATAATACCAATAACTTTTTTATTTTTTATTATTAAATTTATTACAATATCTTCTAAAACTTTAATTTTTTTTTTATATATTATTTTTTGAATATTTTTCATATATAAAATTCTATCTATTTGAGCTCTAGGACTCCACATGGCAGGACCTTTGGATTTATTTAACATTTTAAATTGTATAGTAGATAAATCAGCTCCTATACCCATATAACCTCCTAAAGCATCAATTTCTCTAACTATTTGTCCTTTTCCTATCCCTCCTATAGAAGGATTACAAGACATTTTCCCTATATCTTTAAATTTCATCGTTATAAGTAAAACAGAAGCACCCAATTTATATCCTGCTAATAAAGCTTCTATACCTGAATGTCCACCACCTACTACTATAATATCATATTTATTCATATTTAAATTTAATATACTTTAATAACTTTAAATAATGATTTTCTTTATATATCATATTTTTTATATTTTTCTTATTGTTATCATTATATCCTAATAAATGTAATAAAGAATGTATAACTACACGTTTAGTTTCAATACTAAAATTAACCTTCCATAATTTTTTATTGATATTAATTTGATCAACACTAATAAATATATCACCGTAAATATTATTTATAAAATTATAATTAAACGTTATAGTATCTGTATAGTAATTTTTATTTAAAAATTTTTTATTTAAATATAAAATATATTTATTACTACAAAATATTATATTAATTAAATATAGAATTTTATTTTCTAAAGTTATTATTATTTTAATAAGTTTTTTAAATTTATTTTTATTATTAATTTTGATATTTTTTAATTTATAAATATTTATCATAATTATTAAATATATATATATATAAATATTAAATTCTGAAAAATATATATAAAATGTTATATAAAAATTTTACTGATTATATTAAAATAATATGCAAAAGTGGTAACGGAGGACATGGTAGCGTACATTTTTTAAGAAAATCTAAAAAATTAGGTAAACCTAATGGTGGTAATGGAGGTAATGGTGGTAATATTATATTAGTAGGAAATAAAAATATATTTGACTTATACAAAATAAATAAAATAAAATTATTTAAAGCAGAGAATGGTTATAATGGTATGAAAAACTGTAAAACAGGAAGGAATGGAAGAGATTGTATTATAAATGTACCATTATATACAGAAATTAATTACTATAATAAAATAAATAAAAATAATAAAATTTTTATTAAATATCATAATCAAAAGGAATTAATAGTTAATGGTGGTAAGGGTGGAAAAGGTAATAATTATTATAAAAATTCTTTTAATCAAAAATCAAGAAAATATAGTTTAGGTGAACAAGGGAAAACGATTAATATTATATTAAATTTAAAACTTCCTATAGATATAAGTATATTAGGATTACCTAATACTGGTAAAACTACTATATTATCTAAAATTACTAATAATAAAAAAATTATAGATAATAATACTATAAAAATACCTAATTTTGGAGTTTATAAAAATAATTATAAAAATTACTTAATTATTGATTTACCGTCTATAAAATATAATAACTCAATAGGTAAAAGGATAAATATAAAATTTATAAAATATATATATAGTAATAAAATTATATTATTAGTAATATCTATAATAAAAAATATAAAAGAATATTTTTTACAATATAATATTATTATTAATGAGATAAAATATTTTAATATAAATGTAAAGAATATTTTAATAGTAATTACTAAATATAAGAATATAAAAAATAAATATATATCATTATTAACTAATTATTTTAAAAAAAATAAAATTAAATATTTATTTTATTATAAAAATATAGATAAATTAAAAAGAATTATTAACGTTTTATATTAAAAATTATATTTCAAATATTTTATAGCTCTTTTTATATCATTAGGTATTTTGGTTAAAATCTTTTTATAATTTTTAGTAATAGGATCTTTATATATTAATGTAGATGCATGTAAAGCTTGTCTAGGTAAAATTTTTAAAAGTTTAATAATTTTTTTGTTATAATTTTTATTCTTAACTAATAATTTATCACCACCATATAATTTATCATTTAATATCGGATGACCTATATGTTTAAAATGTACACGTATTTGATGTGTTCTACCTGTCTCTAATTTACACTTTATTAAACTAAAAAATTTAAATTTTTTTAATATTTTATACTTAGTGATTGATAGTTTTCCATTATATTTTTTATCTACTACTATCATTTTTATTCTATTTTTTTTATTCCTTGCTATATAATTTTTAATTATATTTTTATTTTTTAAATTTGTACCCCATATTATTGCTAAATATGTCTTTTTTAGAGTTCTATTAACAAATTGATCTTTTATATAATTAAATGTAAATATATTCTTTGCTACCATTAATAATCCTGATGTATCTTTATCTAATCTATGTAATAATCCAAATCTATTATTATATTCATTATTTTCACTTATATTAGGTTTATTGTAATAATATTTTAACCAATTTACTAATGTATTTTTATAATTTCCATGTCCAGGATGTACTACTTGTCCTGGTTTTTTATTAATAATTAAAATATTATCATCTTCATAATGTATATCGACGTTTAAATTTTTATTACTATATATATAATTATGATCATCTAATTTAATTATTTTATTAATATATGAAATTACATCATTATTCTTTAATAAATATTTTTTTTTAATAGTTTTATTATTTAATAATATTAATTTTTTTAATATATATAATTGTATTTTTTGTCTAGATATTTTTTTTTTAAAATAAATAAATAAATATTTATCAATTCTAATTCTTTTATTAATAGTATTTTTTATATATATATATTTATGCATCTTATATATTATATAATTAGTCTAGTTATGTTAAATATATGGAGTTGGCGGGATTCGAACCCGCGTCCATATTAAAATTTTTTAAATATTATATTACATACCTTCTAATTTTAGTATTAAGATTTTTATTTTATAAAAAATTAGCAAAAATAAATAAAAATCTTTATTATTTTTTTTATTTTAAATAATTAAATAAAAAAAAATAATTAAAAAAATAAAACTCTATAATATTTTTTTTCTTATATTACGCTGCTAGAGCGTATTTAGTTTTGCCTCTTATTTAAGTTTTTTATTTTTTTTAGTGAATAATAACACTATATGAATATTTAAATAATTTTAATATGTCAATTCCTGAATATCAACCCCCATTTAATATATTATAAATTAATATATTATAATATACAAATTTTTTTTATTAAACTAATAATAGCAACTTCATAAACTATTATCCCTAATCCTACAATAATACCTGTACAATTTTTAGATAACAATGATAAATGTCTAATATTTTCTCTTTGGTATATATTAGATAAATGTACTTCTATAATATTAATATTATTAGTAATTAAATATTTAATAGTATCTGATATAGCTAAAGAAGTATGTGAATACGCTCCTGCATTAATAATAACACCTATAATATTTTCTTTTTGTTTTTTTATATTTTGTAAAAATTTTATTATTAATCCCTCACAATTAATATAATATATTTTAATAAGTAAATTTTTTTTATAATATTTCTTTTTTAATTTATTAAGATATTTTTTTATTTTTATTTTACCATAAATTTCACTTTCTCTAGTACCTATCAAATTTATATTAGGTCCATTTATTATAATAATTTTTTTCATTTTTTATATATTTTTTTTAATTCTTTATATTTAATTAACTTATATTCTCCTTCTTTTAAATTATATTTATTTAATTCTAATCCTCCGAAATTAATTCTATTTAAGAATAACACCTTATATCCTATCCTATTAAAAATCCTATGTATTATTCTATTCCATCCTACATATATAGTTAATATTAATATATTTTTTTTATTTTTTATTGTATTAATATTTTTTATATATATCTTTCCTTCTTTAAAATTTATTCCATTTTTTAATATATTAATATCATTAAATTTTATATTTTTATTTAAAATTACTTTATAAGTTTTTTTTATTTTATTTTTAGGATGTAATAATTTATTACATAATATACCATTATTCGTTAATAATATTATTCCAGTAGTATTTTTATCTAATCTACCTACAGGATATATTCTATATTTTTTAATATATTTATTCGGTATATAATTTAAAATAGTTAATCTTGAATAATTATCTTTTATAGTGCTAATACAATTTTTAGGTTTATTTAAAATAATATAAATAAAATTATTAAACTTTAAAATTTTATTGTCATATTTAATTATATCTTTATAATTAACTTTTACACCTAATCGTCTTATAGTTATACCATTTACCTTAATTAATCCTAATTTAATAAGAATATCTGCTTTTCGTCTTGAAGTAATACCACAAGAAGAAATATATTTATTTAATCTAATTTTTTTATTAAACATTATATTTTTTTTATTGTTTTGAATATTTTATCTAATATACCATTTATAAAAATTTTACTATTTAAAGAAGTAAAAATATTGGCTATATTAATATATTCATAAATTAAAATATTAATATATATTTTTTCCCTTTTTCTTATTATATAATATTCTGATATAGCCATTAATAATAAAATTATAATTAAAGGATTAATTGTATAAATTGTCCAATTTATAGTTTTGTTTTTTATAATATTTAAAATTTTTTTTTTTTTTATTTTTATTATTTTATATAAAATTAAAAAAAAATTAATATTATTACGTTTAAAAAAAATAAAATTTATTTTTTTTTTATATTTTAAATATATAATATATTTAATAATTTCCTTATCCTCATATTGAATACTTGGAAATTTATTTTTAAAATATAATAAAATTTTTTTATAATTATTTATAGTTATAAAATTATTATTAATAATTTTTAATATTTTATTAATATTTTTTATATTTTTATAAATATATTTTTTGTTATTAATGTTTTTATTATATTTTTTAATATATAATAATATCATTAATTTAATTCTTATATAATTTTTTATTTTAAGAAATTTCAATTTATTTTTATATTAATTATTATTAATAATAATATTTAATTTATAATTAAATATTAATTTTTTATAAGAATTATGAATTACGAAGATAAAGAAACTAAAATAAATAATTATACTAATAATTATTTAAATTTTAAAAGAAAAAAAAAGGAAATATTTTCAAAAACATTAATAGCTAGAAGTAGAAGATATTTTTTCGATACTAATGAAACAAATGCTGGAGATTATTTTTTAAGTATAACAGAATCTAAAAAATTATTTTTAAATGATGGTAGATCTATATTTAAAAAACACAAAATATTCATTTATAAAGAAGATTTTGAAAATTTTCAAAAGATTTTATCAGAAGTTATAAAATTTATTTATGATAAAAAAGGAAAAGTATCTATATATAAAACTATAGAAAAAGATAAATTTAATAAATTTTTATCGAATAAAGAAGATACTTTATATGAATCTAATAAAAAAGAATTAGATAAAGTTATAGATGAAGCTAATAAAAAAGAATTAAAAAATATTATAGATAATAAAGAGGTTAAAAAGTATACAAAAGAAGAAATTAAAGATGGTAAAGAGGTAAAAAAGAATACAAAAGAAAAGATTAAAGATAATAAAGAGGTAAAAAAGAATACAAAAGAAAAGATTAAAGATAATAAAGAGGTAAAAAAGAATACAAAAGAAAAGATTAAAGATAGTAAAGAGGTAAAAAAGAATACAAAAGAAAAGATTAAAGATAGTAAAGAGGTAAAAAAGAATACAAAAGAAAAAAAATTATCAAAGAAAAAATAATAAAAGGTGGGTAAAATAAGTAATATATAAAAATTAAATAATTTATATATTATTTAATAAAAATTAATAAATTGCGTATTAAATAATACGCAATTTATTATAATTAAATATATGGAAAAAATTATAACTATAGTAGGTAAAACAAATGTTGGTAAATCTAGTTTATTTAATTATTTGATAAAAAAGAAACAATCTTTTATATCTAAAAACAGTAATACTACTATAAATGTAAATAATGGTATATTAAAAATTAAAAATTGTAAATATTATATTAAAGATACTTCTGGATATTATGGTAATAATATAAAAAATTATTTATATAAAAATATATATGATCAAATTATATTATCCATAAAAGAATCAAAGTTAATATTATTTATAGTAGATATTATTAGTGGTATCAATTATTTAGATATAGAATTATATAAAACGATATTAAAATTAAATATACCTTTTTTTTTAATTATTAATAAAATAGATATAAAAAATAATATAAAAAATATATATAGTATTTTAAATAGTAAAATTAATTATACCAATATATATTATATCTCTGTTACTCATAATATAGGATTAAAAAAATTATTAAAAGATATAAATAAATTTTTTAAATATAAATCTATAAATTTAAATAAAAAAAACATAAAAATTTCTATATTAGGTATACCCAATAGTGGTAAGTCTACTTTTATTAATTCTTTATTTTCAGATAAATATAAAAGTATAGTAAATAATATTTCTGGTACTACAGTAGATACATTATATTTTCTAAAAAAATATAGAAATTATATATATACGATTATAGATACTCCTGGTATATTAAAAAATTATAAATATAACTACGATAAAAAATATTTATTAAAAACTAAAAATATTATTAAAGAATCCGATTTATGTATATTAATAATAGATATATTAAGTGGAATTAATAAAAATAACATATATATAATAAATTTAATAATAAAATATAAAAAAGGTATAATAATAATATTTAATAAATGTGATTTATTAAATAATAAAGATTTATTAATATATAAAAAAAAAATACTAAAAAAAATTTATATAAAATATATTCCTATTTATTTTTTATCTTTGAAATATAATTTGAATAATAATAAATTATTAGAAATAAAAAAAAATATATTAAAATTATATAAAAATAGAAATAGAAAATTTAATACTAGTTTATTAAATAATAAATTGTTAAAATTAATAAATAATAAAAATTTTAAAATTAATAATAAAATATTTAAAATAAAATTTTGTTATCAATATAAAAAAAAAAATTTTCCATATTTTATTTTTATTTCTAATTTAGTGAAAAATATAAATTTGTATTATATAACATATATAGAGAAAATGATTAGAAAATATATATTTAATTTTTATGGTATACCTATAGAGTTAAAATTTAAAAAATAATAATTATGCTGAAAATATCCTATATAAAAAAAAATATTAAAAAGTTAATTATAGATTTAAAAAATAGAAGATTTAAAAATATTAATTTGTTAAATATACTTTTATTATTAGATAAAAATAATATAAAATATAAAATTAAACTTAATAAAATTTTAACTATAATAAATAATTATTCTAAAAATTTTAATAAAAATATTAA
The DNA here is from genome assembly GCA_029851385.1 of Candidatus Shikimatogenerans bostrichidophilus. Taxonomy (GTDB): domain Bacteria; phylum Bacteroidota; class Bacteroidia; order Flavobacteriales; family Blattabacteriaceae; genus Shikimatogenerans; species Shikimatogenerans bostrichidophilus_D. The sequence goes on from CP099833.1 coordinate 76,101, forward strand.
TAATATAAATAAAATATTAAAAATTAAAAATAGAAAAAAATATTATAAAAGTATAATAAAAAATAATAATATAAAGATAAATAAAATATTATTATTAATACCTAATATTTTAGATAAAAAGTATAGTAATAAAATTAATAATAATATTATATATAAATATTCAGGGAATCGTAGAGAAAATAAAAAATATTATTCTTATATAGAATTATCGAAAACTAACGATATATTTGATATAATAAAATCGAGTGAGATTAGTGGTTCTGGTTTTATGATTTATCATGGTGTAGGATTAAGAATATATAATGCATTAGTAAAATATTTCTTAGATTATAATAATAAACATGGATATAAAGAATATATTGTACCATTTTTAGTTAATAAAAATTCTTTATATGGAACAGGACAATTACCAGATAAAAATAACCAATTATATAAAATTTATAATAATAATTTATATTTAATACCCACTGGGGAAGTACCATTAATAAATATATATAGAAATAAAATTTTTAATATTAATGATTTGCCAATAAAATCTCAAACTTATACTAATTGTTATCGTAAAGAAGCAGGATCATATGGTAAAAAAGTAAGAGGATTAAATAGATTACATGAATTTGGTAAGGTCGAAATTATAGAAATAGTAGATAAAAATAGATCTATTATAAGATTTAAATATATGTTAAACCATATAAAAAATCTTTTAAAATCTTTAGGATTGATATTTAGAATAAAAATATTATCTAGTAAAGATTTACCTAACACTTCTTCTATTACATATGATTTCGAAGTATTTTCAGTAGGACAGAAGATATGGTTAGAAGTTAGTTCTTTATCAAATTGTTTAGAATATCAATCTAATAATTTAAATATAAAATATAGATATAATAATAAAATAGAATATTGTCATACTTTAAATGGTAGTAGTCTGTCGTTACCTAGAGTATTAGTAGCAATTATTGAATACTACCAATTTGAAAAAAAAATAAGAATTCCTAAAGTATTAGAAGAATATTATTGATTAATAAATAATAGAAATATTTTAAATATATATTATTTTATTATTATATATACTGATGGATCGTCACATGGTAATCCTGGATCTGGAGCAATAAGTTATATATTAATTTACCGTTATTGTAATTCATTAATAGTAAAAAAATATAGATATAAATTTGAATATAGTACTAATAATAGAATGGAATTATATGCTATAATTTTTAGTATAAAAAATATATATATAAAAAATTATTGTTTTATATATTTATATTCAGATTCTAAATATATTATAGATACTATTAATAATAATTATAGAATTAAAAAAAACTTAGATTTATGGCAAGAATTAAAGTTACTAATATTAAATATAGGTAAGATAAAATTTTATTGGATAAAAGGTCATAATAAAGATTATTATAATGAAGAATGTAATAAATTAGCTCAAATTAGGGATAATTGTGTAATATTTAAAGATAGTTATTATGAAAACATTAAAAATATAAGTTAATATCTTTATCACATTTTTTTTACTTTTTTTCTATAAAAAATGAGGAAAGTCCGGACACTAAAGAGTAATACAACGGATAACATCCGTCCATTGTGAGATGAGGAATAGTGCAACAGAAAGTACGTATAATATTTTATAATATTAATAGTGAAATCATGTAAACTCTGTATAGTGAAATGTCATAAAATACCATTATTTATTTACTCGATAGAAAATGGTTGGTAGACAGATAAAGATATATATGGTAACATATATACTAGATAAATGATAAAGTAAATAACAGAATCCGGCTTATATATTAACTTATATTTTTTTTTATTTTTTTTAATAAAGAAATTAATTTTTTATTCGTAATTTTAATCTTATTTTTAAAATTTAAATCACTAATTTTGTTTATAGGTATTAAATGTATATGTACATAATCTATTTCTAGTCCTACCACAGATAATGATATTTTTTTACATTTTATAATTTTTTTTAATATATTTGCCATTTTATAAGTAAATTTCATTAATGATATATATTTTTTTATTTTAAGATTAAATATATTACCTGTTTTAATGTTTTTAGGAATACATAGGGTATGTCCATAAATTATTGGATATTTATCAAGTATTGCAATATTATTTTTATTTTCATATATTTTATATGATTTTATTTTTCCTTTTATAATTTGTTTAAATACATTCATGATTATTATTCAATTTTTATTATTTTATATCTAATATTATTAGTTAATGTAATTATATCACCTTCTTTTTTATTAATTAAAGATAAAGAAATTGGAGAATTAATAGAAATTTTATTATATAATATATTAGATTCTGTTGAAGAAACTATAAAATATTTTATATTCTTTTTAGTATATAAATTTTGGATAGTAACTTTTGAAAATATTTTTACTATTTTATTTTTATTTTTTTTATTTTTAATTATTTTTGAATTTAATAAAATATTTTTAATTTTATTTATTTCATATATTAATAATTGTAGTGATTCTTTTGCTGATATATATTCATAGTTTTCTGATAAATCACCTTTTTCAATAGATTTTTTAATTTGATTTAAAATTAAGGGTTTTTTTTTATTTTCTAATATATAAAGTTTTTTTTTTAATACTTTATAATATTTTTTAGTTATATATTCCATATATAATATATTTTAAATTATGACTAATATAAATAATAAAAATATTAATAATATTTTTTTTTTATATAAAAAAATAAATAAAAAGAAAATAATAAATTTATTGAAGGAAAAAATAATATTAATATTTAAAAAAAAAAATTATAAAAATATAATTAATAAGCTAAAGTATAATAAATTAAATAAATTAAAAAATAAATTATTAATAATAATTAAAAGATATTTATTAATAATATCTTATAAATATTTTAAATATAAAAAAGATAAAAATATTAAATTAAAGTTAATAAATATTATTAATAATATTTTAATTCTAAATGATAAATATAAAAATATTTATTATTATAAATTAAATTATTATACTAATTTTTTTATAATTAATAAATATTATTATTTTTTAATTAAATTATTAATTTTTAATAAAAAAAAATTAGATTTTAAAATAATTTTATCTAGAAAAGATGAATTATTTATAAAAAATTTATTAGAATTAGAAATACCAGAAATATCAGAAGGTATAATAAAAATAATTAAAATAGTAAGAATACCAATACCTAATGGTTTAAATAAAATAGTAATACATTCTAAAAACAAAACTATTAATACAATAGGGGCATGTTTAGGTATAAAATCTATAAGAATTAAAAATCTACTTACTCATTTAGATAATGAAAGAATAGAATTTATAGAATATTCAGACGATATATATATATATATAAAGAATATTTTTTATAATATAAAAATACTTGACATTAAAATAGTTGATAATATATTTATATATTTATATTATAAAAAAAAAGATATCGGCAAAATTATAGGTAAATATGGATATAATATAAAATTATGTAAATTATTATTAAATAAATATAAATTAATTATTAAATGTCAATAAAAAAAAAAATTAAGATATTTAATACTATAAGTATAAAGAAATTATCTGTAATTTTAAACATAGATCCTATAAAGATTATAAATATATGCAATTCATTAGGTATTATAGTAACTAGTGATTATATATTAAATAAAGACTTAATAGAATTAATACTAGATGAATTTGGATATAAAGTTGAATTTATACAAGATAATATAAATACTAATAATATAAAATTTAACGGCAAATATAAAAGACCACCTATAGTTACTATAGTGGGACATGTTAATCATGGTAAAACTTCTTTATTAGAGTTTATACGAAATATTAATATGAGATATAAAGAATATGGTAATATTACGCAGCATATAGATATATTTAATGTAAAATTAAAAAATAAACATAGTATAACATTTATAGATACACCTGGACATGAATCTTTTATAACTTTAAGAAATAGGGCATTGAAAATTTCTGATATAGTTTTAATAATTATATCATCTAACAGTGGTATTATGGAACAAACATTAGAATGTATTAATAATGCAAGATCTTTAAGGTTACCTATAATATTTGTATTTTCAAAAATAGATAAAAAAAATTCTAATATAAATAAAATAAAAGAAGAATTATCAAATATAAATATTTTAGTTAAAGATTGGGGAGGAGAATATATTACACAAGAAGTGTCAGTAAAAAATGGATATGGTATAGATTTATTAATAGAAAAAATTTTAAAAGTTGCTAAAACTATTAATTTATATACTGATTTAAATGTTCCTTGTAAAGGTACTATTATAGAATCATCTTTAGATAAGAATAAAGGTTTTATAGTAAAAATTTTAATAGAAAAAGGTATATTAAAATTAGGAGATCATATAATATCAGGTATTTATTATGGTAATATAAAAAAAATATATAATGATAAAAAGAATTATAAAAAAGTATATCCATCTATACCTGTAAATGTAATAGGATTTAATGGAGCACCATTATCTGGTGATAGTTTTAATATATTAGATGATGAAAAAAAAATGAAATTAATTTCTAATCAAAGATTATTATTAATTAATAAAGATAAAATTAAATATATAAGTAAAAATATTAATAATAAAAATATATTAAATATAATATTAAAATGTGATGTAAATGGATCAGTAGATGTTATTAGTGATCAAATTAATAAACTTTCTATAGATAACGATATAAGTATTAATATAATAAAAAAATCTGTAGGAAATATTACAAGTTCAGATATATTATTAGCTAATATATCAAAATCTATTATAATAGGATTTAATATAAAAATAAATATTAATAAAAAGAAACCTAATAAATCAATAGGTAATATATATATATTTAAAATTATATATGATATAATAGATTTTTTAAAAAATATAATAAGTAATAAAAAAAAACCAAATATTATTATTCTAGGTAAAGCTAAAGTAATAGAAATTTTTAATATAAATAATAAGAAAATTTTTGGATGTATTTTATTAAATGGTATAATAAATAAAAATTATAAAATAAAAATATTGAGAGAAAATAATGTAATATATGATGGAGAAATATTATCTATAAAAAGATTTAATAATGATTTAATAGAGATAAATAAAAAGGGATATAATTTTGGAATTATTATAAAGTCTTTTGATAAAATTAAAATAAATGATATTATAACTTGTTATAACATATAAAATTTATTAATATATAATATATATAAAAATTTTAAAGAAAATGTTTAGACAAATAACTTCAAGTATATATATTATTTCATTAATAATAATGATAGTAGCTTATTTTAAATAAAAAATAAGTTAAAAATATATTAAGTAAAGATTATAAGAATAACAGATAATAAATAATTTATAAAGATTAGGAAAAAATATGCCAAATGGTAGAAAGAGAAAGAGAAAAAAAATAGCTACTCATAAGAGAAAAAAAAGAAGTAGAAAAAATAGGCATAAAAAAAAATAAATAATTTTTTATAATTAATGATAAGAATTTTAATTATTGAAAAAAAAAAAAAGAAGAAGAGATTAGCAATTATAGAAAACAATAGATTGAAAGAATATTATAAAATTAAATATAAATATATAAATCAAGGAGATATATATATAGCTAAAATTATATATATATATAAAGGTATGAATTCTATATTTTTAGATATAGGATATTATAAGTATGGATTTTTAAATTATAGTGATATAGGTAATTATTTCTTATCATTAAGAAAAAAGAAAATTATTTATAATAAGAAAAATGGAGAGAATGTAAATAATATATTTAAATTAGGGCAATATATAATAGTACAGGTTGTAAAAGATATATTATATAATAAAGGACCTAGATTAACATGTAATATAAAATTAGTTAGTCGATCTATTATATTATTGCCTTATAATAAATTTATATATATTTCTAATAAAAATATTAAAAAAAATATTAATAAATTTTTTTTACCTAAGTATTTCGGTGTTATTATTAGAAGTGTACCATATAATATATCAATAAATAAAATAAAATTTGAAATATATATATTATTAAAAATATGGTCAAAAATTTTTTATAAAATTAATAAAAAAAGAATAATAAAAATATTTATAAATGATAATATTATAAATAATATATTAAAGAATAATAGAGATCATTATGATTTAGTAGAAACTAATAGTTTAAAAATATGTAGACAAATAAGTTATTATTTATATTTATATAATTCTAATTTAATTAAAATATTAAAATATTATAATAATAGTAAAATATCTTTATTTAAAAAATATGATATAGCAAAACAAAAAGAAATATTGTTTAATAAATATATTTATTTAAATGACGGTACTAATATTATTATAGAAAGAACAGAAACATTGAACCTTATAGATATTAATAGTAATATGTTGAGTAAAAACAATGCTATAAAGGTTAATATATTAGCTTTAAAAGAAATAATAAGACAGATAATATTAAGGAATATGGGAGGTCTTATAATTATAGATTTAATAGATATAAGATATAGCAGAAGAGAATATATATATAAATATATAAAAAGGAAAATTACTATAGATAATGTAAAATATAAAATATTACCTCCTACTAAATTTAATATTTTACAGATAGCTAGAGAAAAGAATTTTTACACTTTTAGTAATATTTATCAAAAGAAAAAAAAAGTAATTAATATTAAAAAATATATTAATAGAATAGAAAAATCATTAGAATTAATTATTAATAAAAAAGAAAAAATATTTTTATTTGTAAATCCTATATTATCTTCGTATTTAAAATATGGTATATTTTCTTATAGATTCAAATGGTATATTAAATACAAAAAATGGATTATTATATATACAGTATATAATTTCAAAATTTTTGAATACAAAATTAAATAATTTATTTAAATATTTATTAACGGATGTGGTGAAATAGGTAAACACGCTAGACTTAGGATCTAGTTCTAGTAATAGATTTAAGGGTTCGAATCCCTTCATCCGTATATTATATGGAAAATTAATTATATATGAATAATAATTATTATTTATTAAGAAATGATACTATTACTGCTATATCTAGTCCATTAGGTATAGGAGCTATATCAATAATAAGAATATCTGGAAAAAAATCATTAGAAATTATAAAAAAAATTTTTTATACCAAGAAAAAAAAAATATATGTTTTAAAAATAAATTATGGTATTATTAAGTATAAGAATAATATTATAGATCAAGTAATACTTTTGTATTTTAAATCACCCAATTCATATACTGGTGAGGATTTGATAGAAATTAACTGTCATGGGTCTATATATATACAGAATAAAATTATAGATTTAATTATTAAAAATGGAGCTAGATTAGCTATAAATGGAGAGTTCACATATAGAGCATATATTAATAAAAAGATTAATTTATTACAAGCAGAATCTGTGTTAGATATTATTAATTCAAATAATAAACTAGAACATAATTTAGCGATAAATAATTTAATTAATAATAAGTTATATCATATTCTAAATAAAATAGAAAAAAAAATTGTTAATATTTTATCTTATATAGAAATAAATTTAGATTTTTTTGAAATTAAATTAAATATTAAAAGTATAAAGAATAACATAATATTAATAGAAAATAAAATAAAAAAATTAATTAAAAGTTTTAAAATTAATAATATTATAAAAAAAGGTATAGATATATCTATAATAGGTCCAGTTAATTCTGGTAAATCTACTTTAATGAATAGAATTATTAATAAAAATAAAGCTATAGTCTCAAATATACCAGGTACTACTAGAGATATTGTGGAGGGTCATATAACTATTAAAAATTTAAATTTTAATTTTTATGATACAGCTGGTATTAGAAAAACTAAATCAAAAATTGAAAAAATAGGTATCAAAAAAACATATGATAATATAAAATATACAAATATAATATTTTTTGTATTCGATTATAAACTATTAAATAAAAATAAAAAAATTTATAAAATTATTAAAACAAAAAAAATAATTAAAAATAAAAATATTTTATTTATTGCAAATAAAATAGATAAATATAATATAAATATATATAAAAAAAAAAAATACTTTAAAATAGGTAATAATAAATATAAAATACTTTTTATATCAGCCAAAAAAAAAATAGGATTAGATAAAATAGTTGAATATTTAAAAAATATATTACCTAATAATATAGAGTTAAATAATTTTTTTATTAATAATATAAGACATTATAACGAATTAAAAATTATTAATAGATATATTAAAAAGGTTAAAAAAGATAATTCTAATAAAATAGCTTTAGAATTAATATCTATAGATTTAAGAAAAGCACTTCAGCATTTATATAAAATTACTGGTAAATATTTTACTAATGATAATATTTTAAATAATATATTTAAAAATTTTTGTATAGGAAAATAAATTTTTTAAAATTTATTAATCTTTTAATTATTATAAATTTATTAATTTTATATAAAATAGAAATAATATCTACTAAATTTATACCTACTAGTTCACCAACTATAGAAATTCTAAATAATTTTAATAAATTAACATTTTTAATTTTATTAATAAAATTAGATATTTCTTTTTTAGATAGTACTAAATTTTTATTAAAATAAATAATATTATCATTAATAAAATTTAAAACAATTTTGTAATTATTAATTATATATTTAATTATATTTTGTGGTAAACTATATTTTTTAGGATTAATAAAAAAATAATTAGCGACATTCCATATATCATTTATTAAAGTTATTCTATCTTTAGTTAAATTTATTATTTTATAAATAATTTTTTTTTTAACTTTATATTTATTTATCTTACTTCTTAAATATATATATAATTTATAATTTACATATTTTTTATTACCATATAATATAAAATTTTTATTTATAGTACAAAGCAATTTATAATTAATTTTTATATCTGATTTATTAATATTTTTAAAATTAAATAATTTAATAATTTTTTTTATATTCAATATTTTATATTTTATTAAATCATATCCTATTAATAAAGCTAATATATTAATAAATGCATATCTAAAAAATCCATTATATTCATAACTATTATTTACGAAATTCTTATAATTTATAGGATATATAGGTACATCATTATAATTTAATCTTTTACTTATTTTTCCTTTTTTGTTGTTTAATAATAGTGGTAAATGTATAAATTTTGGAATTTTCCAATTTAGATATTTATATAATATAATATAAATAGGAGTAGTAGATAACCATTCTTTACCCCTTATAATATGAGTAATTTTCATAAGATGATCATCTATAGGACTAGCTAAATGATATGTAGGTTTTTTATTAGATCTAAAAATTATTTTATCATCTATTTCTTTAGTATTAATTTTTATATTTCCAAATATTTCATCTTTATAAATAATATTTTTATTAGTTGGTATTTTTAATCTAATTACAAATTTTTTTTTTTTTAAATATTTTTTAATATTATTTTTATTTAACGTGAAAGAATTTTTAAATTTATTTCTAGTTAAAAAATTATAAATAAAATTTTTATCTTTTCTATATAGATTTAATTCTTTTACTGTATCGAATGCATAATAAGCGTATTTATTCTTAATCAAATAATTTAAATAGTATTTATATATATGTATTCTTTTAGATTGTATATATTGAATATCTTTATCACGATTATAACCTTTATTATATTTTATTTTAGACCATTTTAAAGCTTTTAAAATATATTTAATAGATAATTTTTTATTTCTTTTTATATCAGTATCATCTATACGTAATAAAAAATCGCCTTTATATTTTTTAGCAAATATATAATTATAGAATGCAGTTCGTAATCCTCCTATATGTAAAGGACCAGTAGGACTAGGTGCAAATCTAACTCTAATTTTTTTTTTCATAATTATTATATTAATATTATAAATAGGCACCATGGCCGAGAGGTTAGGCTAAGGTCTGCAAAACCTTATACAGTAGTTCGAATCTACTTGGTGTCTTTTATAGTTTCTATTTTTTTTTTAATTTGTTTTTTTCTCCATTTTAATATTCTACTATGATTACCAGATAATAATATACTTGGTACCTTCATATTTTTATATATATATGGTCTAGTATATAATGGATAATCATAATAATATTTATTGAAAGAATCACTATATGTAGATTTTATGTTACCTAAAATTCCAGGTAATAATCTTATTATTGAATCTATTACAATTAATGTAGATATATCTCCGTTCGATATAATATAATTACCTAAAGAAAATTCATTGGTTATAATATAATCTCTTATTCTTTGATCAATACCTTTAAAATATCCAGATATAAACAAAATTTTATTACTTTTAGAAAGTTCTTTAGCAATATTTTGATTATATATTGGAGAATCAGGAGTTAAATATATAATGTTATTATATTTATTATTTTTTTTTAATTTTTTTATACATTTATAAATAGGTTCTAGTCTTATAACCATGCCATGTCCTCCTCCATATTGATAATCATCTACACATAATTTTTTACCTTTTTTAATACCATAATTTCTAAGATTTATAATATCTATATTATTTTTTTTTAAAATTAAAAATTTTTTTATTATAGGTAAGGTTTTTATTATATTATTCCAAAAGTTAGGTAATAATGTAATTATATCTATATGCATATAAATTAAAAATAGCGGGGACAGGATTTGAACCTATGACCTTCGGGTTATGAGCCCGACGAGCTACCAAACTGCTCTACCCCGCAATTATATATAGTAATAATATATAAATAATATAATTAATAATATAATTAATATATATACAGGTCCATAACATGTCCTATTAAATTACGGAAATTTACTATAGTATTATCATAAAATATCAAATATTGTCCTTTTATACCTATTAATTTATTATATATAATTTTTTTATTTTTATAACGTAATAATAATGCTTTATTAATATATTTTAATATAGGATATTTAAATTTGTATATAATATTACAAGCATATAAATATTTACTATATTTTATAAAATTATTTATTATATACGTAGAAACTTTATTTTTTATTGATAGAATAGATTTTTTTTTAATATTTGTTCTTATAAATATTTTTCTATAATTAGTTCTATCTGATAACAATTTTTTACATATATATTCTATATAACCTGCTAAATATCTATTAGGAGTTTTTGCTAATAAGATAGCAATTACAGCGCCTTGATCCATTAATCTATTTAATATATTATCTTTGCTTGTAATACCGATTTTAAAATTACTAGTATATGATATATATACTATATGATCTTTAAGCTCTATTTCTTTTTCTTTAATTAAATTTTTATTTTCTTTATTTAAATGTGCTATACATTTTGTAGGATGATAAATACCTATATAAAAATTTTTATAATAACAGAATTTACAATATCCATCTTTTAAAATCGGTAATAAATTTTTGCAACTTAAACATATAGTATAATATAATATAATTTTTATAGTTTTGTTTAAAAATTTATTTAAATTTATTTTATTTTTATAATTGTATATTAAATAATACAATAAAGGGTTTTTTTTTTTATTAATAATTTATTAGTAATAAAAATATTTTTTTTTATTATCATAATAATTTTTTTTTAAAAATAATATCTCCTCAAGCTGGACTCGAACCAGCTACCTTCTGATTAACAGTCAGATGCTCTACCAAATGAGCTATTGAGGATTTTATTTATAATTAATAATTATTAAATAATATATTAATAATAAATATAATAAAAGAAATAATATGAAAAAAATAGAATTATTATCACCTGTAGGTAGTTATGAAAGTTTATATGCAGCTATAAATGCTGGAGCCGATTCTATATATTTTGGTGTAGAACAATTAAATATGAGAGCTTTAAGTAGTAATTTTATGACAGAAGATATTAAAAAAATATCTAGAATATGTACAAAATATAATGTAAAAAAATATATTACATTAAATACGATAATATATGATAATGATATTTTATTAGTTAAAAAAATTTTAAAAATATCAAAAATATATAATATAGATGCAGTAATAGCTATGGATAATTTTGTTATAGAATACGCTAATAAATTAAAAATACCAGTACATATATCTACACAATTAAATATAACTAATTTACAAGCATTAAAATTTTATTCTAGGTATTCAGATGCTATAGTATTAAGCAGAGAATTAAATTTAAATCAGATTAAATTTATTTGTGATTCTATAAAAAAAGAAAATATCAAAGGATATTCTAAAAAAAGAATAAAAATAGAAATTTTTGCACATGGATCATTATGTATGGCTATATCAGGTAAATGTTATTTAAGCTTACATTCAGATAATTCATCCGCTAATAGAGGTGCTTGTAAACAAAATTGTAGAAGAGAATATATAGTTAAAGATAGTAATAAAAATTCTTATAAAATTAATAATCAATATATTATGTCTTCTAAGGATTTATTAACAATAAATTTTTTAGATAAAATTATTAATACAGGTATAAATATAATTAAAATAGAAGGTAGAGGGAAATCTCCAGAATATGTTAAAGTAGTAACTAAATGTTATAAGGAAGCTATAGAATCTGTTTATAATAATAAATATACGAAAGATAAAATTAATAAATGGATAAATAGAATTAATAATGTATATAATAGAGGTTTTTGGTCCGGTTATTATTTAGGACAAAGGATAGGTGAATGGTCTAAAAAACCTGGTTCTATATCTATGTATAAAAAGTTATATATAGGTACTGTAATAAATTATTTAAGTAAAAAATCAGTTATGATAATACTTATAAATTCTTATGATATAAAAGTAAATGATTATATTTATATAATAGGTAATAGAATAGGAGTAAAAATTATGAAAATTAAAATAATATATGATAGTAAAAGAGTAAGAAGAAATATAATAAAAAGTGGTAGTATATGTACTATAAGAACAAAATTTAAAGTATATAAAAATAATAAAATTTATAAAATAATTAAAAGATAATATGTTAACTATAATATATAATAGGAAAAAATGTATAGGATGTAGTAATTGTATATTAGTAAGTCCCTTATATTTTACAATTTCAAAACTAGATGGTAAATCTATTTTATTAAATTCTATATATAAAAATGGTAATTATATACGAAAATCAATTAATAATATTAATTATAAATATATTGAAAAGGCAGTTAAAGTATGTCCTGTGAAAATTATTAAATTAATTAAATATTAATATTTTTTTTTCATATTAAATAATTTTAAAAAACTATTTTTTTTAAAATAATTAAAAAATCCAATTCTTAAAAATTGATAATTTTTTTTTAATTTTAAATTGTAATAGATATTTTTATCAATATAAAATTTTTTAATTTTAATGTCTTTATTATTATAGATTTTATTATTTTTTATATATAAATATTTATAGTCATATATATAAGTAGATTTTTTATTTTTAAAGGATACCCATTGTATAGTACTCCTTATCCTATTTTTATTAATATTTTTATATATTTTACAATATATTTTTGTAATTTTATTTTTATATTTTTTTATTTTGTAAGCCTTAATAGCATAATAATATTTTAATCTTACATAATTTTTAAATGATAATCTAAAAAAATTATTGTTATGTTTAATTTTAAAATCCTCCTTATCTATATATATTACTTTGCTTATAGATATTTTATATTTATTATCAATATTTATAGTATTATTCTTAGTTTTAGAAAAATTTTTTAAAATTACTTTAATAGGATTTTTTATAGCCATTATAATCTTAGTAATTTTTATAATTCTATTTTTAATATAAGATTCGAATTTTTCCAATTCTATATTTGTATTTCTTTTAGTAAATCCATTAATTTTAATAAAATCTATTATATATTCTGGGTTATAATTTTTCATCTTGAATGAATCTAACGTAATTAATCTTGGATCATTAAATGACTTAATAATTTTTTTTCTTAATAATAAATTAAAATATCTTTTACTAGTAATTATATTATTTATATTTAACCTAGAAAATTCAATTTGTTTTGGCTTATAGAAATTATATTCTTTATTGTATATATTATTTATAAACCAATTATATAGTGGTCTATGATTCTGAAATTCTATAGAACATAATGAATGAGATATTTTTTCAATATAATCAGATTGTCCGTGAGCCCAATCATATGTAGGATAAATGTACCATTTATTCGCTGTTCTATAATGTTTTTTATGTCTTATACGATACATAACTGGATTTTTAATGTGATAATTAGGTAAGCTTTTATCTGTATAAGCTCTTAATACAAAATCATTATCTTTATAGTGTCCTAATTTCATATATTTAAAATAGAATAAATTCTTATCTATATCATCTATTTTTTTTCCATATTTAGTTTCTATAAAAGCTTTACCATTTTTTATCATATTTTTTGCCATATTATATAAAATTCCAAAATAATCAGAAGTATAAGTGATACGACTATATTCATACCCTAACCATTTAATATTTTTTATAATATTTTTAACAAAATATATATTTTCACTATTTGGATTAGTATCGTCTAATCTTAGATAGATTTTACTATTAAAATATTTAGCTAAATAGAAATTTATATATATAGCTTTAACATGTCCTAAATGTAGTACACCATTAGGTTCAGGAGCAAATCTAAATTTAAGTTTATCTATAGGTAACCCTTTATTAATATCATTAATAATTTCTTTAATTATAAAATTATTCATTATTTATAAATTTTATTATTAGTAAGTAAAAATCTTTCTTACCTTTTTTAATAATTAAAAATTTATTATATAATAAATTATTAAGATATATAATAGAGTTAACTATAATTTTACAATTTATATATATAGTACCGTTATTTTTAATATAGTTTCTATATTCTTTATATGATTTAAATATATCTTTATTAATATTAATTATTTCATAAATAGTTATATAATTAGTTTTTTTAATTTTAATATTAATATTCTTAATATATTTTTTAATTAATTTTATATTATTTCTTATAATAGTTAATTTATTTTTATATAATATATTCATAACCTTCTTAATTTCTCTATATATATCATGGTTATATATCCATTTTATAAAAAAATTAATTAAATATTTTTGTATTATCTTCTTTTTTTTATTATTATTATGTTTAATAATTATTTTTTTTACATTATTAATATTAATAGTAGAAAAATATTTAAAATATTTAATTGAAGTGATATCTGATAAATTAATAAAATATCTATAAATATCATATACTGATGTTTTTTTTTTAGATACCCATATATTATTAATATTTTTATTACTTTTACTAAATTTTATACCCTTATCATTTAATAATAGAGGGAATGTAAATCCGTAAGATTCTTTTTTATTATTTTTTTTAATTAATTTAATACCAGTTAAAATATTATACCATTGATCTGAACCACCTATTTGCAATACGCAGTTAAATTTTTTATACAATAAAAGATAATCGTATCCTTGTAATATGTGATAAATAAAATCTGTAAATTTTATAGATACATTATTAACAATCATATTATTAATTTTTTTATTTTTTAAAAAATTATTTATAGAATTTATAAATAATATTTTTTTAGCAAATGGTAAGAATAGCATTTTTTTATACCATAGAATATTATTAATAAATTTTATATTTTTATTATTAGATAAATAAATAATTTGTTTTTTTAAATATTTTATATTTTTTTTTACCTTATTTATATTATATTTATTTTTAATTAATGTAGTAGCTTCACCAAATAATATAATATATTTATTATATCCTAAGTTAAAAAATCTATTAATTATAGATAATCCTAATAGATGGCCTAAATGTAAACTTTTATAAGTTGGATCTATACCAAAATAAAATTTATTATTTTTTGATTTAAAAAAATTAATTAAATTATTTGTACTGTTATATAATAACTCTCTGTAATTTAATTCTTTTATAATATTTTTCATATTTTTTTATTATTACTTTAAAAAAAATAATATATAATAAAATGAATATAAAAGATATTTTAAAATATAATAAAATAGTTTTAGGAATAGAAACATCTTTTAATGATACTTCTAGTTCTATTTTAAAAGGTAATAAGATATTATCAAATATAATATATGAACAAAATCATAATAAATTTAATGGAGTAAAACCTAATATTGCTTATGATTTACACTTAAAAAATATTTATAATGTAGTAAAAAAATCTATTGATGAATCTAATATAAGTAAAAATGAAATTGATGCTATATCTTTTACTAAAGGTCCTGGATTAATAGGGTCACTTATGATTGGAGAAATATTTTCTAAATCATTAGCTTTATCATTAAATATACCTATTATAGGAGTTAATCATATACATGCACATTTATTATCTATATACATTTATAATAGATTTAAAAGGTATCCAGATTTCCCTTATATTTGTCTTAGTATAAGTGGAGGGCATACAAAGTTATTTATAGTAAAAAATTTTTTTAAAATACTGGAAATAGGTACTACATTAGATCAACCATTGGGAATTTTATATGATAAAACAGCTATATTATTAGGATATAAATATAAAAATGGAGCTAGTATTATAGAAAAGAAATCTAAATTAGGTAATTATACTTATAGATTACCAATACCCAAAGTTAATGGGTTAAACTTTAGTTTTAGTGGGTTAATGACTAAAATTAAAAATATTATATTATATAATAAAGAATATAATAAAAATAATATATGTAGGTCATTACAGGTAACTGTATGTAAAATATTAAAAGATAAAATTAATAAGGCTATAAATAAATATAATATAAGAAATATAGTAATTACAGGAGGAGTATCATCAAATAAATTTATAAAGGAAAATATAAAAATTAATTCTTTGAAAAATAAATATAAATTATTTTATAACTATAATAAAAATCTATTAAAAGATAATGCAGCTATGATAGCATTAGTAGGTCAAATTAAGTTGCATTATAAATTATATGATAATTATTATATTAATAGTAAAAGTATATTAAATATAGAAAATTTATAAATTATATTTTTTATAAAATTTTTCTACTCTACCTGTAATTTTATTATCTTTTATATTATCAATATAAAATCTATGAGAGTATTTCGATATATCTATATTATAAAAAGGATATATTTTATTTTTATATTTAATTTTATATTTAGTTTTTATTGTAGATCTAGTAATAAAAAATTTATTATTATTAATATCTTTAAAAATTACTAATCTATAATTATTTTTTATTTTCATACTAATAAGATATTGTTCATATAATTAAATTACTAATAATAAATCACCGTATATATTAAAAGTATATTTGTTTCTAATAGCTTCATTATAAATTCTATTTATATCATTTATATTGCATAAATTAAACAAATACATAAAATTATAGGTATCAGGATAATTAAAGTATGTTAGCAATGAGTTAACTTTTTTATATTTATAAAAATAGTCTATATTATTAATTATATAATCATTATATTTAATAATATTATATTTTACTGACATTAAATTTTCAATTGCTTTTAAAGTATTTACCCCTATACAACATACTTTGTTAAAATTTTTGTTATTAATTTTTTCTATTTCTTTATCTAAAATAATTAATTTCTCATTACCGAATTTTTTTTTTTTAAAGCTTTTATTATATATATTACTTAATTGATAATAACTTAAATGAAAAGTAATTTTTAATATATTTATATTATTTAATGTTAGTTTTAATAAAATATTTTTATCTATATAGGCTCCGGATGTCGGAAATATAATAGATCCTATTATTTTTGAATATGAATTTTCATATTTATTAATATTTATATTGTCTTTTTTTTCTGTGAATTTATGTAATAAGTATTTACCTTTAGGAAAAAATTCTTTTTTAAAATTAAAATTATTTTTATCATATATAAATTTTATAATACGTCCTTTTGATGTAGTATTATTTAATACTTCAGAAGTAATTATATTATTCTTATTAATTTTAAAAAATAATTTATTACCTTTCCTTACTTTTCTTGCTGGATTAACTAACACATCCCATATATTATCATAATAATTAATTTCTTTTTTTAAATATATATCAATATATGATTTAATTCCATTTTTAATTTTATACGCCTTATATTTAATAGGATAAGCTTTACTGTTATTAATAATTATTAAATCTTTTGAATCAAAATATTTATATAAATTTGTTATTTTATCATGAATAATATTTTTAGTTTTATTATTAAATACCATTAATTTAGGTATTGTTAAAATATTAGGATATTTAGCTATTTTATTTTTATTAATATTTTTAATATTTTCTATGAAATTATATTTATTAATCATTTTATATAATTTATAAAATTATTATTATAATTTTGATTATAATAATTGATATATTATAATAATAATATATAATTATTTTAAATAATAATTATATATTTTGGTTATTTTAAAAAATATATATATGTCATTCTTTGAGTCAAATTATATGGATTTAAATACTTAATTTTAAAAAAATATAAAATTTTAATTTTCAATAAGAGTTTGATCCTGGCTCAGGATGAACGCTAGCGGCAAGCTTTACACATGCAAGTCGAGGGTAATTAAAAATAAATAATTTATTATTTATTTATTAACAACCGGCGAACGGGTGAGTAATACTTATGTAATTTACCTCTTGTTAAAGGATAGCCTAAATAACTTTAGATTAATACTTTATATAGTTATAAATTATTAGGATTTATAATAAAAGATATACGTATCGACAAGAGATAAGCATTTGTCTGATTAGCTAGTTGGTAAGATAATAGCTTACCAAGGCTATGATCAGTAGGGGGCCTTAGTGGGTGTACCCCCACACTGGTACTGAGATACGGACCAGACTCCTACGGGAGGCAGCAGTGAGGAATATTGGTCAATGGAGGAAACTCTGAACCAGCTATGCCGCGTGTAGGAATACAGCCCATGGGTTGTAAACTACTTTTGTATAAGAATAAAAAATCTTTAAAAGATATATTGAAGGTATTATACGAATAAGTATCGGCAAACTCCGTGCCAGCAGCCGCGGTAATACGGAGGATACAAGCGTTATCCGGAATTATTGGGTTTAAAGGGTGCGTAGGTGGATGTTTTAAGTCAAATATGAAATCTTATAACTTAATTATAAAAGTGTATTTGATACTATACGTCTAGAGTATAAATGGAGTAATTGGAATATGTGGTGTAGCGGTAAAATGCTTAGATATCACATAGAACACCGAAAGCGTAGGCAGATTACTAATTTATTACTGACACTGAGGCACGAAAGCGTGGGGAGCAAACAGGATTAGATACCCTGGTAGTCCACGCTGTAAACGATGATTACTAATAGTTGGATTATAAATAATTCAGTTATTAAGCGAAAGTGATAAGTAATCCACCTGGGGAGTACGGTCGCAAGATTGAAACTCAAAGGAATTGACGGGGACCCGCACAAGCGGTGGAGCATGTGGTTTAATTCGATAATACGCGAGGAATCTTACCAAGGTTTAAATGTGTTATGAATAATTTAGAAATAAATTAGTCTACGGACATAACACAAGGTGCTGCATGGTTGTCGTCAGCTCGTGCTGTGAAGTGTTAGGTTAAGTCCTTTAACGAGCGCAACCCTTATTATTTGTTACTAACAAGTTATGTTGAGACAACTAATAATACTGCTTATGTAAATAAGAGGAAGGAGAGGATGACGTCAAATCATCATGGCTCTTACATCTTGGGCTACACACGTGCTACAATGGTTGATACAATAAGTTGCAAATAGGTAACTATAAGCTAATCTAAAAAATCAATCTTAGTTCGGATTGAAGTCTGTAACTCGACTTTATGAAGTTGGAATCGCTAGTAATCGCGCATCAGCAATGGCGCGGTGAATACGTACTCGGGTCTTGTACACACCGCCCGTCAAGCCATGGAAATTAATAGGGCTTGAAGTCAATACTTAAGTATTGATTAGAGTTATATTAATGACTAGGGCTAAGTCGTAACAAGGTAGCCGTATCGGAAGATGTGGCTGGAATATCTCTGTTTTAGAGTATAAAATTAATACCATATAGTTATATTCATGTAATGACATTAATATTTTTTTTAGAATATTTCATTCTATACAGTCTTGTAGCTCATACGGTAAGAGCACTACACTGATAATGTAGAGGTACGTGGTTCAATTCCACGCAAGACTATTAGAATGAGCATGTAAAAATAGAAGGGGGAATTAGCTCAACAGGTAGAGCATCTGTTTTGCATGCAGAAGGTTAACGGTTCAATTCCGTTATTCTCCATTTAATATTTTATAAATCTATATAATAGATTTATATATTTTTTTTGATATTTTAAAATTTATAATAAGTAATTTTATGATTCTCTGTTTAAATATTATATTTATATAATATTTAAATTAATAAGTTGATAAAAGGTGTAAGTAATAATAAGAGCATATAATGGATGCCTTGGATTTGAGAGGCGATGAAGGACGTAAAAACTACGATAAGTTGTGGTGATATTATAAATATGATCCACAAATTTCCGAATGGGTAAACCTGTTATATAGAAGATATAACATTATTTTAATTAATTTTAAAATAAAGCATACTTAGGGAACTGAAACATCTTAGTACCTAAAGGAAAATAAAACAATTAAAGTGATTTCGTAAGTAGTGGCGAGCGAAAGCGAAAAAGTCTAAACTATAATAGTATTTTATACTTTTATAGGGTTATAGGGTTATAATATATAAAAAATAAAAATTAATAGTAGAAATATTTGGAAAAATATACCTTAGATGGTGATAGTCCAGTATATAAAATTAATGATTATTTTTTTATAATACCTAAGTAAAACGAGACACGAGAAATCTTGTTTGAATTTGCCAGGACCATCTGGTAAGACTAAATACTACTCAAATACCGATAGTGAACTAGTACCGTGAGGGAAAGGTGAAAAGAATTTCTGTAAGAAATGTGAAATAGAACCTGAAATTATATGCTTACAATCAGTTGGAGCTTTTTTATAAAGTGACAGCATGCCTTTTGCATAATGAACCTACGAGTTAATTTTTCTGGCAAGGTTAAGTAATTTAAATTATGGAGCCGTAGCGAAAGCGAGTTTTAAAAGAGCGATAGTCAGAGGAATTAGACGCGAAACCGAGTGATCTATCCATGAGCAAGTTGAAGCTATGGTAAAACATAGTGAAGGACTGAACCGGTAGATGTTGAAAAATCTTCGGATGACTTATGGATTGGAGTGAAAGGCTAATCAAACTCGGAGATAGCTCGTACTCCTCGAAATGCATTTAGGTGCAGCGTTATGTTACAATATTATATAGGTAGAGCTACTAATTTGATAAGGGGGTGTTACAACCTACCGAATCTTAATAAACTCCGAATTATATAATATATTTCATAGCAGTGAGAATGTGGGTGCTAAGATCCATATTCAAGAGGGAAACAGCCCAGATCATCAGATAAGGTCCCTAAATATATACTAAGTTGTATTTAACGAAGTTTAGTATCATAAACAGCTAGAATGTAAGCTTGGAAGCAGCTATCATTTAAAGAGTGCGTAACAGCTCACTAGTCTAGATATTAAGCGCGGATAATAATCGGGCATAAGTATATTACCGAATCTATGAGTATATATAAATTATATATACGGTAGAGGAGCATTGTATTGTCATAGAAGTAATATCGTGAGATATTATGGAGATTATACAAAAGAAAATGTAGGTATAAGTAACGATAATATAGGTGAAAAACCTATACACCGAAAAACTAAGGTTTCCTCAGCAATGTTAATCAACTGAGGGTTAGTCGATCTCTAAGATAAAGCTGTAAAGCGTAGTCGATGGACAATCGGTTAATATTCCGATACTTGTTAATTATTTTAAATGGGATTACGAAGTGGTGAAACTATTGCGTAATAATGGATTTTTACGTTAAAATATAAAGGTATATAAATATAGTTAAATGCGTATTTATGCCGAAATATTATAGTACTATTTTAAATAGATAATATAGGTAATAGCTTCCTAGAAAAGTCTCTATAAATATATAATTGACAAAACGTACTAAAACCGACACAGGTAGTTGAGGAGAGAATCCTAAGGTGCTCGAGTGATTCACAGCTAAGGAACTAGGCAAAATTAACTTGTAACTTCGGGATAAAAGTTACCAAATTAATAATTTGGTCTCAGTAAAAAGATTCAGGCGACTGTTTATCAAAAACACAGGACTCTGCTAAAATCGTAAGATGATGTATAGGGTCTGACACCTGCCCGGTGCTGGAAGGTTAAATTAGATTGTTAATATATTATAATTTAGTAATAAATTATAATTATGAAGCTTTCGAAATAAGCCCCAGTAAACGGCGGCCGTAACTATAACGGTCCTAAGGTAGCGAAATTCCTTGTCGGGTAAGTTCCGACCTGCACGAATGGTGTAACGATCTGAATACTGTCTCTGCTGTGAGCTCGGTGAAATTGTAATATCGGTGAAGATACCGATTACTCGCAATGGGACGAAAAGACCCTGTGAACCTTTACTATAACTTCGTATTGAATTTTAACAAGTGATGTGTAGAATAGGTGGGAGACTATGAATCATTATCGTAAGGTAATGTGGAGTCGCCAGTGAAATACCACCCTTTATTTATTAAAATTCTAACTATTTATTTCAAAAATAAATAGGACAATGCGTGGTGGGTAGTTTGACTGGGGTGGTCGCCTCCTAAAAAGTAACGGAGGCTTCCTAAGGTGCTTTCAACACGTATGGCAATCGTGTGTAGAGTATAATGGCATATAAGCGCTTAACTGTAAGATTGACAAATCGAACAGATACGAAAGTAGGGCATAGTGATCCGGTGGTTCTGTATGGAAAGGCCATCGCTCAAAGGATAAAAGGTACTCCGGGGATAACAGGCTAGTCTCCCCCAAGAGCTCATATCGACGGGGAGGTTCGGCACCTCGATGTCGGCTCGTCACATCCTGGGGCTGTAGAAGGTCCCAAGGGTTGGGCTGTTCGCCCATTAAAGTGGCACGCGAGCTGGGTTCAGAACGTCGTGAGACAGTTCGGTCTCTATCTATTGCGAGCGTTAGAAATTTGAAGTGGTCCCGATTCTAGTACGAGAGGACCGAATTGGACGAGCCTATGGTGCATCAGTTGTATCACCAGGTGCATAGCTGAGTAGCTAAGCTCGTAAAAGAGAAGCGCTGAAAGCATATAAAGCGCGAAACTTACCACAAGATTAAATTTCTTTTAAGGATAGTTGTAGACTACAACATATATAGGCTACAAGTGTAAAAATAGTAATATTTTAGCTGAGTAGTACTAATTATCCGTAATTACTAATTTTTTATTAACTATTCATAAAATTATTTATTATTAATTTTTTTAAAAAATAATCTTATAAATAAAAGATTAAATAGGTTGTTAATAGGAATAATAATCACCTCTAACCATTCCGAACAGAGAAGTTAAAATTATTCACGCTGATGGTACTAATTATTATTTAATTGGGAGAGTAAGTACAGCCCATTTAATCTTTTATAATTCTATATTATTTTTTATATCTTTAAAATCTATAATTTTAATTTTTTTATTTATATTTCTTTTAACTATAAAATAGTAAATACCATAAGTTGAATATATATATAAAATTTTATTTTTATCTAAAATTTTTATATTATTATTTTTCAAATATAATAACATTAATTTAATATTTTTTTTTATGCTTAAAAAATAAAAATTCTCTTCATCTTTTAATTTAGTTTTAATAATATCAATTTTTTTATTGTCTTCTTTGTTAAATACAATTTTATATGCTATATTAATAATTTTATATAGAAAAGGAGTCTTTTTATCTTGTATTTTATATCTATATATTAAACATCTTCTAATTAGTTTTCTTAAAACATAACCATATTTTTTATTATCAGGATAAATATTATTATTCATAATATAACATATTGATCTAATATGATCGATTATAATATTAATTAAAATTTTATATTTTTTATTATGTTTTGAAAATATATTTAATACTTTCTTTATTTTTTTTTTAATAGGATTAAAAATATCTATATCATATGTAGATTTTTTATTTTGCAATATCATAGCAAGTCTTTCTAGGCCCATTCCTGTATCTATATAATTATTAGATGAGAAATTATTATTAAGTAATATTTTTTTTTTATTTATAATATATTTAATATTAACTATATTCCATAATTCTATAAAATTTTTATTTTTTTTAAATTTTATATTATTATTTTTTGTTATATTTATATATATTTCTGTACAAGGTCCACACAAATTGAAGTTATCAATTTTCCAAAAATTATCTTTAAATCCTTTAAAAAAAATCTTATTTTTATTTATAAATTGTTTCCAATATATATAAGTCTTTATATCTTTTTTTAATTTATGTTCTTTGTTGCCTTTAAAAATTGTTACATATATTCTATCTTTAGAAATATTAAATATTTTTGTAATTAATGTCCAAGAATATTTAATAGCTTTATACATATTATAATTACCTATTGACCAATTACCTAACATTTCAAAAAATGTATGATGAAAGTTATCTTTCCCGACAGATTTAATGTCATTTATTCTAATACATTTTTGAGCATTAGCAATTCTAGTATATTTTATTTTTTTATTTTTTAAAAAATAATCTTTTAATTTATTTATACCGGAATTTATAAATAACATTTTACTATTATCATTATTTATAATCGTAGAATAATTTATTATTTTATGTTTTTTTTTTAAAAAAAAGTATATAAATTTTTTTTTTATTTTATTATATTTCATATTTTTGTATAATTATTAAAATATTTGAAATGAACTATAAAATAATAAATTATATAAAAACTATAAAAAAAAATATTAATACATTGTTATTATATAATTATATAAATAGCAGTAATATAATTTACCCATATATATATGAACATAATAATATTAATTATTCACAAATTGATATATTCTCAAAATTAATGATGAATAGAATAATTTTTATAGGAAGTGAAATTACTAGTGATATATCTAATATTATACAATCACAATTATTATTTCTAGACTCCGTAAATACAGATAATATAAAAATATATATAAATTCTCCAGGAGGTGATATATATTCTGGATTAGGTATTTATGATACTATGCAATTAATAAAATCTAAAATATCTACTACTTGTATAGGACTGGCTGCTTCTATGGCTGCAGTATTATTATGCTCTGGATATAGAGGTAAAAGATATAGTCTTAAACATTCTAGAATTATGATACATCAACCAATAATAAATAATTTTAACGGACAAGAATCAGATATATATATTAAAGCTAAAGAAATAAAAAGATTAAAAAAAGAATTATATAAGATTATTTCTTATCATACTAACAATAATATAAAAAAAATTATTAAAGATGCTGATAGAGATTATTGGATGACTTCTAAAAAGGCTTTGTCATATGGTATGATTGATAAAATATTGTATAAAAAAAATAAAAATAAAAAAAAATAATATAAAATGTTAAAAAAAATAATTTGCCCTAAACGTATTAAAAAGTTATTAGATAAATATATAATAGGTCAAAATAGAACTAAAAAAATATTATCAGTAACTATATATAATCATTATAAAAAGATATATTATAATAATATTTTAAATAAAAAAAGTATAAATATAGGTAAAACAAATATATTGATGATAGGTGAAACAGGTACAGGAAAAACACTGTTAGCTAAAACTATATCAAATATTTTAAAACTACCTTTTATTTTAGTGGATGCGACAGTTTTTACAGAATCAGGATATGTAGGTGAAGACGTAGAAAGTATTTTAACTAGACTTTTAATAGCATCAAATAATAATATAGAATTGGCAGAAATAGGTATAGTTTATATAGATGAATTTGATAAATTATCAAGGAAGAGCAAAAATCCTTCAATTACTAGAGATGTATCTGGAGAAGGAGTACAACAAGCTTTGTTAAAATTATTAGAAGATAATTTAGTATATATATCACCAAATATCGGTAGAAAACATCCTGAAGAAAATATGATACCTATAAATACTAAAAACATTTTATTTATAGTAGGTGGTACTTTTGAAGGTATAGAAACTATAATAGAAAATAGATTAAAAAAAAATAACAAGATAGGTTTTAATAAAGTATTTACTAAAGAAAACAAAAATAATATTATAAAAAAAATAATAATTAAGGATTTACAAAATTTTGGTATAATACCGGAAATAATAGGTAGATTACCAATAATAACATATTTAAAAAAATTAACTTTAAAAGACTATAAAGATATATTAATAAAACCTAAAAACTCATTAATTAAACAATATAAAGAATTATTTAAGCTAGATAATATATATTTAAAATTTACAAAATCATTTATAAAAATAATAGTTTTAAAAACTGTTAAATTAGGTTTAGGTGCAAGAGGGTTAAAGAATATATGTGAAAGTTTTTTTATAAATTTATCTTATTATTATATTAATAAAGATAAAAAAAAGAAGTATATAATAATAAATAAGAAAAAATATTTTAAAATATTAAAAAAATAAATGGATAATAGAATAAAAAAAGTAATTAATAAAATTAAAAAAAAACATGGTAGTGAGTCTATAATGCAAATGAATATTAATAAAATAGATCAAAAAATTAAAGTTTTAAAAACTGGATCTTTAGGTTTAGATATAGCATTAGGTATTATGGGATATCCTAAAGGTAGAATTATAGAAATATATGGTCCAGAATCATCTGGTAAAACTACATTAGCTTTACATGCAATATATGAAGTACAAAAGATAAAAGGTATATGTGTATTTATAGATGCCGAACATGCATTTGATATTAATTATGCTAAAAATATTAAAATTAATTTAAATGATTTAATTCTGGTACAACCGGATTATGGAGAACAAGCATTAGAAATAGTAGATAGTTTAATAAGGTCTAGAACTGTAGATTTAATAATAATAGATTCTGTAGCAGCATTAATACCTAAAAGTGAGTTAGATGGAGAAGTAGGTGATAATAGAATAGGACTACATGCTAAATTAATGTCTCAGGCATTAAGGAAATTTATAGGATTAATTAATAAAACTCAAAGTACTGTAATATTTATAAATCAGATACGAGAAAAAATAGGTGTATTTTTTGGAAATGCTGAAGTAACTACTGGGGGTAATGCTTTAAAATTTTATTCGACTATAAGATTGGATATTAGAAGAGTAGGATATATAAAAGATAAAAATAATAAAATTTTGGGTAATAATGTAAGAGTAAAAATAGTTAAAAATAAGTTATATCCTCCATATAGAATAGCGGAATTTGATATTATATATGGTAAAGGTATATGTAAATATAGAGAAATTTTAAAAATAGGAATAAATAAAGGTATAATAAAAATAAATGGTTCTTGGATAAACTTTAAAAATAAAAATATTATAAAGGGTAGAGATAATTTTATTAAATTATTAAAAAAGAATAAAAAATTATTTTTAAAAATAAAAAAATTAATTACTTAATTTTTTTTTCTGTCTAAGCATTTCAAATAATATTATAGAAACAGAAATACTTACATTTAATGAATTAATTTTTCCATACATAGGTATATTAATATTTTTAAATATAAATTTTTCCCATATTTTAGAAATACCATAATTTTCATTACCGAATATTATAGCGATATTATTATAATTGCAAAAATTAATATTATATAAAGATACACTATTGTTATTAGTAATTTTAGTACCAAATAAATAAAATTTATTATATAAATATTTAATTATATATTTAAATTTTAAAATTATTATTGGATATATAAAAACACAACCAAGACTAGCTCTTATTATATTAGAATTATATATATCTTTATAGTCTCTTATTATTATACAACTTATAAAAGAAGTAGATTCTACTGTTCTAATAATAGCACCTATATTACCTGGTTTTTCTATATTATCTATTATAATAATAATATTATTTTTACTCTTTTTTAAAATATATTTAATTTTATTATTATAGTTAATTATATTATATTTAAATATAGCTAATATACCTTCAGTATTTTTTCTATATACGATTCTTTTGTAATCCTTTTTTTTTATATAATTAATTTTATTATATGGCATATTATAGATCTTTTTATACTTTATAAATATACTTTTACAAATTATTATATTTATTAATTTTAATTTACTATTTAATGCCATTAAAATTTCTCTATATCCTTCAACTATTATTATACGTTTATTAATTCGTTCTTTTTTAAATCTTTGTAATTTTATAATATATTTAATATCAAACATAATATTATAAATTGGTAGGGATTTCTTTTAAGAAAATTATTTTTCTTTTTTTTTTATAAAAAATTATATTATTATATATATTAGTTAACCAATAGTATTTAATATTTAAATGATTACCATATTTTAGTATTTGATCTATATTTAAATAATTAATTTTTCTTTTATAAGTCTTACATTCTATTAAAATATAAGGTAGATTATTCCTTACTATTAAAATATCAATTTTGAATATTTTATTCTTTATTTTTATTTTATTTTCTAAATATATGCTTGAAATATTATATCCTTTTATATAAATTAAATATAATAATATAATTTGTCTTATATATTCTTCATTAGTTAATATATAATAACGATTTCTTTTTATACAATATATATAATTAAATAAATTATATTTATATACTTTTATACTTCTTTTTTTATAAAATATATTAATCATTTTTTAATTAAATATATAAATTAGGAATAAATTTATTTATATTTAATATATATTTTTTTTTATAATAAAATAAATAAGATAATTTAATAATATATTTATAATTTATTTTATAAAAATAGAAATTATTATTATATAATTTATTTTTATAATGAAAACTAATTAAATATATATAATTTTTTTTTAAAAATAATAAATTATTTATTTTTTTATAATAAATAAAATTATTAAATTTTGAAGAATATTTAAATATTAAATAATTATTCTTATTAATTAATATTAAATAATATTTTTTATTTTCAATATTTAATAATTTATTATATTTTTTTAAAATTAATAAAATTTTAGTAAGTACGATTAATTTAATATTTAAACCCAAACAAAATCCTTTTGCTGAAGATAATATATTACGATTAATAGTATGTGAATTATCTGGAGACAAAATTATAGCCACAGCCTTTAAAATATTTAAATTTATATTTTTTTTTTTAATTATTTTAAATATTGAATTTATAAAGTTGTTATAATTACTTTTATTTTGAATTATTATATTACTATTATATGTAATATTAAAATTAATATATTGTTTATTTTTATATATATTTAATATATAAGTCATGTTATAAAAAGTATACTTTAATATAATTAATGAATTTTATAATTAATAAGATAAATATAATATCACGAAATATTTTTATAAAAAAATTTAAAATATATAATAGTTTTAAATTTTTACTTTATAATAATTACTATAATAAAAATTTTGGTGATCTATATTTTAATTTATCTACATTATATTTTTTAAATTATAAAGAACAGCATATTTTTGGAAAAATTTTAGGTAAAAAAATAATAAATAAATATATAAAAAATTATAAAATTATTAATAATTATTTTAATATTTATTATACAAATTTGTTTTATTTTAAAAATATAAAGCTTTTTTTAAAAAAAAAATTAAAAAAAATTTTAATAAATAAAAATAATAAAAAAAAAACAATATTAATAGACTATTCTTCACCTAATTCAAATAAACCATTACATTTAGGTCATTTAAGAAATATATTAATAGGTAGTATGTTAGCTAATATATATAAAAATTTAGGCTTTAAAGTAATAAAAAGTCAAATTATTAATAATAGAGGTATACATATATGTAAATGTATAATATGTTATAAATTATTTTTTAAAAAAAAAAATATATATATAAAAGGTGATCATTTTGTAGGTAAACTATATATAGAATTTGAAAAGAAATTAAATAAAGAAATTAAATTATTAACAAAAAAATATAATATAAATAAGAAGAAAGCTTTAAAAAGATCTAAATTATTAAAATTAGTAAATTTAGAATTAATTAAATGGGAAAATAAAAATAAAAAAACATTAAAAATTTCTAATAAATTAAATAATTTAGTTATAAAAGGATTTAAAGAAACTTATAAAAAATTAAATATAGAATTTGATGAGATTTTATATGAAAGTGATACTTATTTATTAGGTAAAAGAATAATATTAAAAAATTTAGATAATATTTTTAATTTAAATAAGAATGATAATTCTATATATTATATATATAATAATAAGAATATTATAGTAATAAGAAAAAATGGTACGTCTTTATATATTACACAAGAAATAGGTACTTTGTTATATCGTATAAAAAGACATAAAAATTTATATAAATTAATATATGTAGTAGGTAATGAACAGAAAGATCATTTTCAGTGTTTTTTTGAAATCATTAAAAAATTAAATATATGTAAATATAAATTATTTCATTTTTCTTATAATAATGTAAATTATTTAGGTAAAAAAATAAAATCAAGAATAAAATTAAATAACAATATAGTATTAATAGATGAATTAATAAATTTTGTTAATAAAAAAATTAAAAAAAAATTTTTAAATAAAAAATTAAATAATAATATAATATATAAATTATCTATAGGTGCTATTAAATATGAATTTTTAAAAATTAATCCTAAAAAAATTATAAATTTTAATATTAAAAATACTTTAAGTTTAAAAGGAAATAATGGAATATATATACAATATACATATGTTCGTATTTTATCCATAATAAAAAAAATAAAAATTAATAAAATTAAATTAAATTATAAAAATTTTTTTATAAAAGATAATGAAAAAACTTTAATTAAACAATTAATTGATAATAAAAATATTATAGAGAAAACTATAAAAACAAATGATACATCTATTTTAATTAATTATTTATATATTATTTCAAAAACTATTAATAATTTTTATAATTATAATAAAATATTAAAAACTAAAAATTTAAATATTATGAAAATAAGATTGATAATTTCTAAAATTATATTAAAATTTTTATATTTTAATATGAGGATGATAGATATACCAATATTAAAAAATATATGAATGAAATTTTAAAAAAAATAAATAAAGAATTTAATAATACTTTAAAATATTTTGAAGATTATTTATATAATATACATTATGGTAGAGCTAATATAAATATATTAAAAAATATAAATATTAAGATTAATAATATAAGATATAATATCTTCAACTTAGCTAATATTAGTTTATTAGATAAAATAAGTTTTAAAATTATTCCTTATGATAAAAAAAACATAAATATAATTAAAAATGAAATATTAAATAATAAAATAGGAGGAACTATTTTTACTAAAGATAATAATATAATTTTAAAACTTTCATTATTTACAGAAGATAAAAGATTAGAATTAATAAAAAAAATAAAAATAGAATTAGATAAAACAATAAATACATTAAGATTAATAAGAAATAAATATAATAATTTATTAAAAGTTAATATGAAAAAATCTGAAGACGAGATAAAAAATATAAAGATTGATATTCAAAATCTTTATAATAAGTCTTTATTAAATTTAAAAAAAGAGTTTAAAAATAAGGAAAAAAAAATTTTAAATTATTAAAAAATATAATGAAAAAATATTACATAAAAGATATATACGATATATATAAAAAATTAATAAATAAAAAAATTATAATAAAAGGGTGGATAAAATATTATAGAAATAGTATTTTTATAGATATAAATGACGGTACGACTATAAAAAATTTACAAGTAATAATTAAAAATAAAAAATTTTTAGTAAAAGAAAAAGAAATTAATATAGGTATCCCAATAAAAGTAATAGGTAAATTAGTATATCAAAAAAAAAATATAAATAATATAGAAATTATACCAAATTATATAAAAATATATAAAGGATATGATTTAAATTATATTAATAATAGTATATTACAAAATAAATATCATAAATTATCAAAATTAAGAGAAGAAGTATACTTAAGATTTAGAACTAATATTTTTAGTACTATAATGAGAATAAGAAGTTTATTATTTTTTGAGATACATAATTTTTTTAATAAGAATAAATATATATTAATAAATACACCAATTATAAATAAAAATAATGCAGAAGGTGCTGGGGAAGTTTTTAAAATTACTTCTTTAGGTGATTCTAATAATTTAACTTCAAAAGATTTATTTAATAATGAAGGTAAATTAACCGTATCAGGACAATTAGAATTAGAAAGTGCTATGTATGGGTTAGCTAAAGTATATACTTTTGGACCAGTGTTTAGAGCTGATAATTCTAATACATTTAAACATTTATCTGAATTTTGGATGTTAGAATCTGAGATAATGTATTATAAATTAAAAGATATAATAAATTTATCAATAAAATTAATTAAATATTTATTTAAAAAAATATTATATAAATGTAAAAATGAATTAAACTATTTAGAAGAATATCATAATAAACATAATAGGTTTAAAAAATTAAAAGAAAGATTAACTAAAATTATCAATAATAAATTTATAATAATTAGTTATACAAAAATAATTAAATTATTAAAAAAAGTAGATAATAATATTATTAATTGGGGTGACGATATAGGATCAAATCATGAAAAAATAATATTTAATAAAATTTTTAATATGTCTTTACCTATTGTAATTTATAATTTTCCTAAATGTATTAAACCTTTTTATATGAATATTAATACTGATAGCGATACTACAAAATCTATAGACATATTGTTACCAGATATAGGAGAAATTATAGGTGGATCAGAAAGAGAAATATCTTATAAAAAATTATTAAAAAGAATAAAAAATAATAATATGAACGTTAAAGATCTTAATTGGTATTTAAATTTAAGAAAATTAGGTAAAATTTCTCATAGTGGATTTGGTTTAGGTGTAGATAGATTAATACAATTTATAACAGGTATAAATAATATTAGAGATGTAGTACCATTTCCAATATATCCAGGACATATTTAATGAGAAGAATTTATTTAGATAATGCATCTAATACAAAAATGCGAAAAATCATTATAAAAATTTATAAAAATTTATTATATGATAAAAATATATCAAATCCATCTTCATTCCATTTTTTAGGTAGATATTCTAAATACTATATAGAAAAATCTAGAGAAGGAATATCTAATTTAATAAAATGTAAATTTTCAGAAATTATATTTACATCTAGTGGAACTGAAGGTAATTATATTATTATTAGTGGTGCGATAAAAAATTATAAAATTAAATATATAATTACATCAAGATTAGAGCATTTATCTGTATTAAATACATTAGAATTATTCAAAGAAAAAATAAAAATTTTTTATATAGATAATGATGAATTTGGAAATTTAAATTTAAATCAATTAGAATTAATTTTAAAAAATAAAACAAATTATAAATATAATATATTAGTATCTATAATGGCAATAAATAATGAAATTGGAAATATTAATAATATAGAATTAATAGGTCTATTATGTAAAAAATATTATTCTTTGTTTCATTCAGATTTTATACAATACATAGGACATTATAATGTGAATATGAAAAAAATTTATTGTCATTATTTTACAGCTAGTGCTCATAAATTTTATGGACCATTAGGTATAGGTTTTATATATATTAAAAAGGGATTTGAGTTTAAAAAAAGTATTAATATAGGAATTTTAAGAAATAAAATTATATCAGATACAGATAATTTATATGGTATAGTTTGTGTTTATTATGCTTTAAAAATATTTTATAAAAAATATAAAAAAGAAAAGAATAAAATATTAAAATTAAAAAAATATGCTATTAAATTATTAAACAATAAAGTAAAAAATATAAAATATAATGGATTATCAGGTGATATAAATAGAAGTAGTTATAATATATTAAATATTAGATTACCAGTAAAAGATGATTTATTACATGTTAAATTGGATTTAATTAATATAATAGTTTCTATAGGTAGTTCTTGTTATTCTAATAAAAATAAATCATATGTATTAAAATACATATTACGAAGAAATATATATAAAAATACTACATCATTACGAATTTCATTAGGTATATATAATAAAAGAAAAGATATATACATATTTGTAAATAAATTAAAAAAACTATTATTATGGTAAAAAATTTCTATATTATTAATTATGGATGTCAAATGAATGTTTATGATAATGAAATTATTATTAGTATTTTAACAAAAAATAATTATAGCTATGTAAATGATATATCAAAAGCTGACATTATATTGATTAATACTTGTTCTATAAGAGAAAAGGCTGAAATAACTGTAATAAATAAATTAATATATTTAAATAGTTTAAAAAGAACAAGGAAAATTTATATAGGTATTTTAGGATGTATGGCTAGAAGAATTCAACGATTCATAAAAATAAAAAAAAGTATAATAGATTTTATAGTAGGCCCTGATAATTATAGAGAATTGCCAAACATAATTAAATCTATAGAAGATAATAGATATTTTGTAAATGTTTTATTATCTAATGAAGAAACTTATTCTAATATTTTCCCTAGTAAAATATATAATAATAATAAAGTGACTTCATATGTAACTATTTCAAGAGGATGTGATAATATGTGTACTTTTTGTGTGGTACCTTTTACAAGAGGAAGAGAGCGTAGTAAAAGTCCAAAGGTCATAATTAAAGAATGTGAAAAACTATATAATTCTGGATATAAAGAGATTACCTTATTAGGTCAAAATGTAGATTCATATTTATGGACACCTGAAAATTACATAAAAAAGTATATATATAATAAAAAAAAAGCTATAGATTTTTCTTGTCTATTAGAAATGATTGCTAAAAAATTTAATGATTTAAGAATTAGATTTTCTACGTCTAATCCTCATGATATGTCTATCAAAGTTTTAAAAATTATAAAAAAATATAATAATATATGTAAATATATACATTTACCTGTACAATCAGGTAGTAATAGAATATTGAAATTAATGAATAGAAAATATAATAGATTAGAATATATAAATTTAATAGATAATATAAGAAAAATTATACCTGAATGTGCTATATCTTATGATATTATTACGGGATTTTGTACAGAAATTGAAAAAGATCATATAGATACATTAAATTTAATGAAATATGTAGTTTATGATTTTGGATATATGTTTATGTATTCTCATAGAGAAGGTACATATTCTTATAGAAATTTAAAAGATAATGTACCATTAATAGTAAAAAAAAGAAGATTAAATGAGATTATTAATTTACAAAGAGAGCATTCTTATAAAAGGTTAAAAGGATATATTAATACAGTTCAAAATGTTTTAATAGAGGGTATTTCTAAAAAAGACAAGAATTATTGGTATGGTCGAAATTCACAAAATAGTTTAATAGTTTTTAAAAAGAATAATGAAAATATAGGAGATTATGTAAATATAAAAATTTTAAAAAATACTTCTGCAACATTAATAGGAGAAATAATTAAATATTATTAATTTTTATTAAATTATTATTATATTATATATATCATAAAAAAAAAGTAAAAAATAATGGTAAAATTAAATATTAAACCATTAAATGACCGTGTATTAGTAGAACCTATACCAGTGGATAATAAAACTTCTACTGGTATAATTATACCAGAAACTGCTAAAGACAAACCACAAAAAGGTATAGTTTTAGCAGTAGGTGATGGAAAAAATAAATATAAAATGACTGTAAAAGTGGGAGATAAAATATTATATAGTAAATATTCTGGTACAGAAATAAATATTAATAATAAAGAATATTTGATAATGCATGAGAGTGATATATTAGCAATAATTAATAATTAAAAATTTATATATTATGCCAAAAAATATAGAATTTGATCTAAATGCTAGAAATAAATTAAAAAAAGGAGTAGATGCTTTAGCAAATGCTGTAAAAGTTACATTAGGTCCTAAAGGTAGGAATGTAGTTATACAAAAATCTTTTGGGGGTCCTCAAATTACTAAAGATGGAGTAACAGTGGCTAAAGAAATAGAGTTAGAAGATCCTATAGAAAATTTAGGAGCTCAAATAGTTAAAGAAGTAGCATCAAAAACTAATGAATTAGCAGGTGATGGTACAACTACTGCTACTTTATTAGCTCAATCTATTATTAAAGAAGGATTAAAAAATGTTACATCTGGTGCAAATCCAATTAATTTAAAAAGAGGAATAGATAAAGTAGTTAAAGTTATAGTTAAAAATTTAAAAAAACAATCTAAAGAGGTAGGCATTGATAATGAGAAAATTAAACAAGTAGCTACAATATCTGCTAATAATGATAGAGAAATAGGTGAATTAATAGCAAAATCTTTTAAAAAAGTAGGTGAAAATGGTGTTATTACAGTAGAAGAAGCAAAAGGTATAGAAACTACTGTAGAAGTTGTAGAAGGTATGGAATTTGATAGGGGGTATCAATCTCCTTATTTTGTGACAAATACAGATAAAATGATATCTGAATTAGAGAATCCATATATATTATTATGTGATAAAAAGATTTCTACAATGAAAGAAATTATTCCGGTATTGGAATTAATCGCTAAAAATGGTAAATCTTTATTAATTATATCTGAAGAAGTAGAGAATGAAGCTTTAGCTACTTTAGTAGTTAATAAAATAAGAGGGGCGATAAAAGTAGTAGCCGTAAAAGCTCCTGGATTTGGAGAAAGAAGAAAATTAATTTTAGAAGACATTGCAATATTAACAGGTGGTACTGTGATATCTGAAGAAACAGGTAAAAATATAGAAGATATTAAAAAAGAAGATTTAGGTAAATGTGAAAAAGTAACTATAGGCAAGGAAAACACTGTTATTGTAAATGGTAATGGAAACATTAATGATATAAAAAAAAGAATAAAACAAATTAAAAGACTTATTAATATTACAAGCTCTGAATACGATAAAGAAAAATTACAAGAACGTTTAGCTAAATTATCTGGAGGAGTAGCCGTATTATATATAGGAGCTGCGTCTGAAATAGAAATGAAAGAAAAGAAAGATAGAGTAGAAGATGCTTTAAATGCAACTAGGGCTGCTATAGAAGAAGGTATAGTTGCTGGTGGGGGTGTAGCTTTATTGCGTAGTATAAATAATTTAAATAAAATAAAAATTGAAAATAGTGAAGAGAAAACAAGTATAAAAATACTAAAAAAAGCATTGTTAGAGCCTTTAAAACAAATAGTAATTAATTCAGGTAAAGAAGGTTCTGTAGTCGTATCTAAAGTTTTAGAAGGTAAAAATGATTATGGATATGACGCAAAAATGGGAGAATATAAAAATATGTTTAAAGCAGGTATAATAGATCCTACGAAAGTAACTAGAGTAGCATTAGAGAACTCCGCATCTGTAGCAGGTATGTTATTAACTACTGAATGTGTAATAACTGAAATTAAAAATAAAAATAATTCATTTAATCAAATACCTACAGATACTGGTAATGAAATAATGTAATTTTTTAACAGATTCTAATTATTTAGAATCTGTTAATTTTTTTAAGGCGAATTTTTTTATACTTTTTAATATTCTTAAGTAGCCTATATATTTATTTATAGAAATAAATTTATTAAATTTAATTTTACTAAATAAATCATTTTTATTAAAAAGTATATAACTTAAGGTTTTATTTGAATAATATTTAATAATTAAAAAGATTAATCCATTTATTATATTAGAATCAGACTTACCTTTTATATATATTTTATTATTTTTGTAATAAATATAAATCCAAACCTTAGTTAAACATTTTTTAATTAAATTTTTTTTTTTTTTAAGTTTATTTGGAAACTTTGGTATTTTTTTACCTATATTAATTAAAAAACTATAAATATTTTTACTTTTTATTTTTTTTAAAATTTTATAATACATATTAAAATGAAATTAAAATACATAAGAAATTTTTGTATAATTGCACATATAGATCATGGTAAAAGTTCTTTAGCATATCAATTATTAAAAATAACTAAATCTATAAATAATAATAATAATTTATTAGATAATATGGAATTAGAGAAAGAGAAAGGAATAACTATAAAAAATCATATTATACAAATTTATTATAAATATAATAATAAAAAATATAAATTAAATTTAATAGATACTCCAGGTCATGCTGATTTTACCTATGAAGTATATAAATCTATTTTAGCATCTGAAGGAGCTATTCTTTTAATAGATATATCCAAAAATATACAGGCTCAAACTATATCTAATTTAAAAATAGCTTTAACTCAAAAAAAGAAAATTATACCTGTTTTAAATAAAATAGATTTAAATATTGATACGACAAATGTTATTAATAATATAAGAAAATTAATTAAATGTAAAAAAAATAATATATTATTAGTGAGTGCAAAATTTGGAAATGGTATTAATAAGTTGATAAAACATATAATTAAATATATACCCAGTCCTACTGGAGATATTCATAAATCTTTGCAAGCTTTAATAATAGATTCTTATTACGATAAATATAAAGGAATAATAATATATATTAGAATATTTAATGGTATAATTAAAGAAAAGGATAAAATAAAATTACTATCTAATAACAAAATAATATTAGTTAAAGGTTTATACACATTAGAATATAAAAACAGAAAAATTAAATATATAAGTGCAGGAGATGTAGGTTCTTTTTTATATAAAAGTAAAAACATAGATGATATAATTATAGGAGATACTATAGTATCATATAATGATAAATATTCTATAAAAATTACTGATATAAAAATAATACAATCTAATATTTTTATTAGTATTTTTCCTATTAATTCTAGTGAATATATTAAGCTTGAAAATTCTATTAAAAAATTAAAATTAAATGATTATTCTTTTAGTTATTATAAGGATTTTTCAAATACTTTTGGTAATGGATTTAGATGTGGTTTTTTAGGATTATTACATTTTGAAATAATAAAGGAAAGAATTATTAGAGAGTATAATATAAATATAATTAGTACTATACCGAATGTTAAATATAAAATTATATTAAAAGATAAATCTATACTATATATAGATGATCCTACAAAATATCCACCTAAAAATAATATATTATATATTATGGAACCTTATGTAGAAATGGTTATAATTACTTATAATATATATATAGGAAATATTATAACATACTGTATAAATAAAAGAGGTAAATTAATTAATCAAATATATAATAAAGAAAACAAAGTAAAATTAATTTTTCATATTCCATTAAATGAAATATTATCAGATTTTAATAATAAATTAAAAATATTAACTAAAGGATATAATAGTATGACTTATAATATAATTGGATATTTTATATCCGATATAATTAAAGTTGATATTTTTATTAACAATATTAGAATAGATGTATTTTCATTTTTTAGTAATATAAAAACGGCTTATAGTAAAAGTAAAAAAATATGTAAGAAATTGAAAGAATTGATACCAAGAAAACAATTTAAAATTCCTATACAAGCTTATATTGATAATAAAATAATTGCTAGAGAAACTATTAATCCATATCGTAAAGATGTTACGTCGAAATGTTATGGTGGTGATATTACCAGAAAAATGAAATTATTGAACAAACAAAAGAAAGGTAAAAAAAGAATGTATAAAATAGGTAAGGTAGATTTGCCTAAATCTATATTTTATTCTTTGATCAATATTAATTAATTTTTTTATAATAATATATTAATTATTATAAATTATAGGAGAGTTGCCGGAGAGGCTTAACGGACCAGTTTGCTAAACTGGCAGCTTATGCTACATGGGTTCGAATCCCATACTCTCCGTAATTTATACGGGGTGTAGCGTAGCCTGGTTAATCGCGCCTGGTTTGGGACCAGGAGATCATAAGTTCAAATCTTATCACCCCGATATATGGTCACGTAGCTCAGTAGGATAGAGCAACTGCCTTCTAAGCAGTTGGTCACAGGTTCGAATCCTGTCGTGATCATATGAAGAAAGAAATTATTAATAAAAAAGCAAGGTATTACTATATATTTATAAAAAAATTTAATGCTGGATTAATATTATATGGAAATGAAATTAAATTAATTAGGAAAAATAAATGTAATATAAGTAATGCATATTGTAAATTATATAAAAATAATATTTTTCTATTAAATTTTAAAATACATAATTGTAATATAAGAGAAATAAAATTATTATTATCTAAAAAAGAAATAATTAGAATAAATAATTTAATAATAAATAAAACTTATACAATAATACCAACCAAAATTTTCTATTCTGAAAGCGGATTTGCGAAGCTAGAAATATTCTTATCTAAAAGGAAAAAATTATATGATTTAAGAAAGTATAATAAAAAAAAAGATAAAGAATTGAATAAAAAAAAATTAAAAAAATATTATTATTAAATAATATTTTTTTAATTATTTTAATTTATTTTAATTGTACCTCTATAGATTTTTTATGTATAATATCAAATAAATTCTGTATATAATTTTCATCTATATTTATAGATTTACATATACTTTTATAATATTCTTTCAATTCTAACATTTTTTCTTTTTGTATTATCTCAATATTATTTTTTTTTTTAATTTTCCCTATCAATTTAGAACTATTTAATCTTTTTTTTAATAAATATATAATGTTCTTATCTATTTCTAGTATATTTGTTCTATATAGATTTATTTCATTAAAATTATTATTCTTTTTTTTAAACAATATTTTATTTAAAATATCAGTTAGTTTATCTGGAGTAATTTGTTGATAAGCATCACTTAATGCGTTATCTGGATTTATATGAGTTTCTACCATTAAACCATCATATCCAAAATCTATTGCTTTTTTAGAAACTTCTAATATTAATTTACTATCACCAGTAATATGTGAAGGATCGCATATAATTGGTATATTAGGATAATCTTTTTTTATATTTACTACTTCTAACCAACAAGGTAAATTACGATATGTTTTACTAGGATAAATTGTAAATCCTCTATGAATTAAACC
Organism: Candidatus Shikimatogenerans bostrichidophilus; assembly: GCA_029851385.1. GTDB lineage: Bacteria > Bacteroidota > Bacteroidia > Flavobacteriales > Blattabacteriaceae > Shikimatogenerans > Shikimatogenerans bostrichidophilus_D. Next base: position 117,252 of record CP099833.1, read on the forward strand.
TATATTAAATATATTTTTATTAATTAATCTTTCTACACCCCCTAACCATAAATTAATATCTAAAGATAACGGATTTTTTATAAGTATTATTTTTTTTGTGTTTTTTAAAGTATTTGCTATTTCTTCTACAGTAAAAGGATTACAAGTACTTCTAGCACCTATCCATAATATATCTATATCATATTTAAGAGCTATTTCTGCTTGTTTTTTATTAGCTATTTCTGTAGCTATTAAAAAATTATATTTTTTTTTCGCATCCATTAACCATTTTAATCCTATCTCTCCAACTCCTTCAAACATACCTGGTTTAGTTCTAGGTTTCCATATACCTGCTCTAAAAACTTCTACATAGTCTTTATTAATATTCTTAGCAGTATCTAAAATTTGTGATTTATTTTCAGCACTACATGGACCAGCTATAATTAATGGATAAGAAAACTTCTTTATCCATTTACCATTTATTTTATTTAATAGATTCATATTATTTTTAAATTTAAATATATTAATAATATATATTAAAATTTATTAATAATCTATTATTAATTTTCCTTTTAAATGATCATATTCATGTTGAAATATTCTAGAAGATAAATTTTTAATCTTTATTTTTTTTTTCTCCCATTTCTCATTATAAAATTCTATTAATATACTTTTATATCTTAACACGTTAACATAATAATTAGGTAAACTTAAACAACCTTCTTTCTTATAATATTTCTTTTTTCCAAATTTTATAATGATAGGATTAATTATAACCATTTTATTAATACTAATTATAAATAAATTAATATTAATTCCTATTTGTGGTGCAGATAATCCTATACCATTATAATTATACATGGTATCAAACATATTATTAATTAATTCTAAAATATTTAATTTTTTTTTTATATTTATACTTTTTCTTCTTAATATATTTCTATTATTTTTATATAATAAAATTGGGTATATCATATTTTATTAATTTTTAAATAGTTTTGTAATATTATAATAGCACTCATTATATTTGTTTCTTCCTTAATTTTATTTTTAGGATATTTAATTAAATTTAAATAATATCTAGATATATTAGAAGTATATCTTTCATCTATAAAATCTATTATTAATTTAGGAAAAATATTTAATAATACATTTTTTAAATTTCTAATTACCTTAGTAATAAATAAATCTTTATTATTATTTTTTTTAGGTAACCCTAATACTATTATATTAATATTTTCTTTATTTATTATATTTATTAAATAATTAATCAAATTTTCCGTTTTTATACATGCTAATCCAAGCGCTACTTTTTGGTTATTATCAGTAATAGATATTCCACATCTTTTACTACCATAATCAATACCTAATAATTTATTTTTTATCATATTAAATTTTTATTTATTTTTTTTTATAAAAATAAAATTATGTATGTTAAAAAAGAATATATTAAAATTGATAAAAAAGAATAAAATTTTTAAAAATATATCTAAAATAAGTGATAAATTAAATTATAAAACCTATATAATAGGAGGATTTAGTAGGAATATTTTTTTAAAAAATAAAATAAAATTGTTTGATATCGATATAGTAACTACTGGAGATAGCTATATATTAGCAAAAAAATTTAGCAATATATTATCTATAAAAAATTTTTTTGTTTTTAAAAGATTTAAAACTGTAATAGTAAAATATAATAATAAAAATATAGAATTTGTAAGTACACGTAAAGAATATTATAATATATATAATAATAAACCTTATGTAAAAATATTAGATAATATTAAAGACGATCAAAAAAGAAGAGATTTTACTATTAATACAATCGCAATAAGTTTAAATAAAAAAAGTTTGGGTAAAATTATAGATCCTTATAATGGTATAAAAGATATTAATAAAAAAATATTAAAAACACCTATAAATCCTGATAAAATTTATTATGATGATCCATTAAGAATGATAAGAGCTATAAGATTTGCTACACAATTAAATTTTAAAATTTCTAAAGAATCATTAAAATCAATTAAGAGAAACAAATATAGATTAAGAATTATATCTATAGAAAGAATAAATTTAGAATTTAATAAAATTATATTAACACGTAAACCATCTATAGGTATTAAACTTATGTATAAATTAGGTTTTTTATCTATGTACTTACCTGAATTATTAGATTTAAATAAAGTTCAAATTATTCATGGATTTACTTACAAAAATAATTTTATACACACATTAAAGGTAATAGATAAAATAAGTAAATATACTAATAATTTATGGTTAAAATGGGCTACATTATTACATGATATTGGGAAACCAGTGTCTAAGAATTTTAACAAAAAAAAAGGTTGGACTTTTTATAATCATGAAATTATAGGATCTAATATGATACCTTATATATTTTATAAATTAAAATTACCTATTAAAAATAATGTGAACTATATTATAAAAATTATTAGATATAGTAATATATCGAATATTTTAATTAATAGAAAAGTTAAGTTATCAACTATAAGAAAATTTATTTATAAAATAGGGTATAAAAATATAAAAGATTTATTATTATTATCAAAATGTGATATAACTACTAATAATTATATACTAAAAAAAGAAAAAATAAAAGAAATAAAAATATTATATAATAATATAAAAAAAATAAATAATATAGAAAGAATTAATAAAATTAAATTACATATAAATGGTGATAATATTATGAAATATTTTAATCTCCCTCCATCTAAAATAATAGGAAAAATAAAGAATAAAATTAAAAATTATATTATAGAAGGTAAAATTAATAATACATTAAAAGATACTATAAATTTAATGAAAATTATAGGTAAAAAAATAATTAAAAAAAATGAGTAAAAGGGATAAAATTAATAATATAATTAAAATTATTTATATGAAAGAAAAGAAAATATTTAAATATAATATAATATTATTAACACCATTTAAAATATTGATTCCGAATAATATAAAATATTTAAATTTTTTTTATTTTTTTTTAAAAAAATATAAAATAAAATATAAACTTTATAAGTTTAATATTTATATTTTTTCAATACCTTTATTAATTAATATTAAAAATATAGAAATAGTTTTTAATTTAATTTTAAGTTTAAATAATAAAAAAAAAATAAGTAAAAAATTATTTTTTTATTTTATTAAAAAAAAAATTAAAAAATATATATAATTATATTGGTATATATATAATTTTTTTATTTATATAAAATTGTTTTTTATATATTTCATATAAATCTTTAATGTAAAAATTCTTATTAATTTTAATTTCATTATTTTTTACGCCAGTTAAATAAATTATACCATTTTTTAAATAATGATTAGATTTTTTATTAATATTATTTCTTACCATATTATAAAATTTATTTATGTTAGTTAAATATCTACTTATAATAAAATCATATTTTTGTTTTATATTTTCTATGCGATCATTAATTAAATAAACATTTTTTATTTTTAATACCTTAATAATTTTTTTTAAAATTAATATTTTTTTTTTAATAGAATCAACTAAATAAAATTTTGTATTTTTAAATATAATAGATAATGGAATACCAGGGAATCCTCCACCTGTACCTGCATCCATAATCTTACTATTAGGTAAAAATTTTATTAAATTAATTATTGATAAGGAATATTCTATATGATTTTGGTAAAATTTATTTAAGCTATTTGTTGATATTAAATTAATTTTATTATTATAATAAGTATGTATTCTTTTTAAAAGTTTAAACTTATTAAGATCTTTATAATAAAACTTTATATAGTTATTAATAATTTTCATATTTTATTAGTAGGTGAACGACTGGATTTGAACCAGCAACTATCAGAACCACAATCTGATGCTCTACCTATTGAGCTACGTCCACCATGTATAATTATTTTATTATAACTTTTTTTTTTGTTAATTTATAATTATTAATAAAATTAAATAAATGTATAGGACACATAATTGCGGAGAATTAAATATAAAACATTGTAATTATATAGTAACATTATCAGGCTGGGTTGATAGTATTAGGTTAATGAAAAATATTACTTTTATAGATATAAGAGATTTTTATGGTATTACACAATTATTAATACCGAGTATTAAAAAAAAAATTAAAAAAGAATATCTTATACAAATAAAAGGTAAGGTCGTAAAAAGAAAATCACCAAATTATAATATAAATACAGGTAATATAGAGGTATATGTAAACAAACTAAAAATTTTAAATAAATCAATAAAAATACCTATAGATATTAAAAAAGAATATAGTAGAAATAAAGTAAATTTATTAAAATATAGATATTTATATTTAAGGAATTTTAATTTAAAAAATAATTTAATAATAAAATCTAAAATATTAAATTTAATTAGAAATTTTTTTATAAAAAATAATTTTATAGAAATAGAAACTCCTTTACTAGTTAAATCTACTTCAGAAGGAGCTAGAAATTTTATAGTACCATATAGAAAAAAAAAAGGTTATTATTATTCATTACCTCAATCTCCTCAAACTTTTAAACAATTATTAATGATTGGTGGTATAGATAAATATTATCAAATTGTTAAATGTTTTAGAGATGAAGATATACGTAAGGATAGGCAACCAGAATTTACACAATTGGATTTTGAATTATCATTTATAAATAGGAAAAATATTTTTAATATAATTATAAAATTTATTAAATATTTATTATATAAAATTCATAACATAAAATTTATAAATATAAAAATTTTATCTTATAAATATATTATAAAAAAATATTATACAGATAAACCTGATTTAAGATTTAAAATTTATGAAATTAGTAAAAAATATTTTAAATATTATATAAATAGTAATTATTTAAATTATAAAATTTATAGTTTAATTTTACCTAATTATTTTAATATTATAGATATTAATAAATATGTAATTATAAATTTATTAAAAGATCAAAATAATAAAGTATTAATATATAATTACAAGAATAGTATTACTAATAGATTGGATAAAAAAGTATTTAAAAACATAAATTTTATAAAAAATATTATAAAAAAAGAATTTTTTTCTAAAAAAGATTTATTATTATTCTTAATATTAAATGATAATAAAAATTATAAAAAATTAATAAATAAAATTAATAATTTTCTTTTAAGATCTAAATATTTAAATAATATTTATATACCTATTATTATATATAAATTTCCTTTATTTAAATATAGAAAAGGTAAATTTTATTCTTATCATCATCCATTTACTAATCCTTATAATGGTAAATTAATTAATAATATTAATAAAATATTTGCAGATTCTTATGACTTAATTATAAATGGAATAGAAATTGGTAGTGGATCTATTCGCATAGATAATTATAATATGCAAAAAAAAATTTTTAATATTTTAGGATTATCAAAAAATATTATAAAAAAAGAATTTAATTATTTCCTTGAATCTTTAAAATTTGGTACTCCACCACATGGTGGGATGGGAATAGGTATTGATAGATTAATTTTATCGTTATTTAACAAAAAAGATATAATGGATTTTATAGCTTTTCCTAAAAATTATTTAAATAAAGATTTAATGATTAAAGCACCTTCAAAAATTATAAAAATTTAAAAATATGATTAAAAACAGAAAATATTTTATAAATCTAATAGTTTCATTTACTAATAGAATTTATAAATTAAGCGAACATTTAAAAAATAATAGTAAAGATTATAATACAGTAAGATCTTTACTAAAAATTGTATCTAAACGTAAAAAAAATTTAAATTATATAAAAAATAATAATAAAAAATTATTTTTTAAAATTAAAGATAAAATTAATATTAGATAACTTAGTATTATAATATGTATAAAAGAATTAATAAAGTTATTAAGATAAAAAATAATAGAAAAATTATTTTAGAAACAGGTCAAATAGCAAATTTATCAGATGGTTCAGTTATTATTAGATTGGGCGATACTATATTATTAACTACTGTAGTTATAGGCGATATATTAGAAAAAACAAATGATTTTATACCATTAACTATAGATTATAGGGAAAAATATTTTGCTAGTGGGAAAATACCTGGAGGATATATAAAAAGAGAAGGTCGACCGTCAGAAGAAGAAATAATTACTATGAGAATAGTAGATAGACTAATTAGACCATTATTACCTAAAAATTTAATTAATGAAATACAAATAATGATATCCTTATTATCTTATGATAAGAAGGTAGCACCTGATGGATTAGTAGGATTAGCGGCATCTACTGCATTATTAATTTCTGGTATCCCTTATTATGGTCCTGCATCACAAATAAGGATTGCTAGGATAAATAAATTAATTATAATTAATCCAACTATAGAAGAAATTAAATTATCGGATATAAATTTAATAATTGGTGGAACATATAATTCTATTTTAATGATAGAAGGTGATATGAAAGAAATTAATAATAAAGATTTTATCAAAATTGTAAAATATGCACATTATAATATAAAAAAACAAATAAAATCACAATTAAAATTCTATTATAAGGTAAAAAAAAATATATTTAAAAAAAAAATTTATTTTTTAAAAAATAAAAAATTGAAACAAATTATAAGAAAAAAAACTTTTAATAAAATATTATATATATTAAATAATATTAAAAATAAAAAAAAAAGACAAAATAAATTAAAAAAAATATTATATAATTTTAAAAATAAGTTTAATAAAAAATTTATTTCATATAATGAGTTTTTATTTGATAAATATTATAATTTTTTTAATAAAATAATAATAAGAGCATTTATAGAAAAAAAAAGTAAAAGACTAGATGGTAGATCTTTAGATCAAATTAGAGATATTGATATTATTAATGGGTTTTTGCCTGGAGTGCATGGATCTACATTATTTACAAGAGGAGAAACACAATGTTTGACTACTGTAACATTAGGATCTTCATTAGATGCAAATAGAATTGACAATGTAGTTATTGAAGATAATGAAACATTTTATTTGCATTATAATTTCCCACCATTTTCTACAGGAGAAATTAAGCAAAATTTTGGAGTATCTCGTAGAGAAGTAGGTCATGGTCATTTAGCTAAGAATGCTTTAAAAAATATGATACCTAATAATAATCAATATACTATTAGAGTGGTATCTGATATTTTATCATCAAATGGATCATCTTCAATGGCTACTGTTTGTGCTGGAAGTTTATCTTTAATTGATGCTGGTATAAAAATAAAAAATAAAGTAGCTGGTATAGCTATAGGTTATATAAATAAAAAAAAAGGTAAAGGAATTATATTATCTGATATCTTAGGTGAAGAAGATCATTATGGTGATTTAGATTTTAAAATAGGTAAAACCAAAAATGGTATAACTGCTTGTCAAATGGATATTAAGGATCATAGAATTAATATTTTAAATAATAGTATATTAAAAAATATTTTAAAAAAATCAGATAAATGCATACATATTATTTTACGTAAAATGAAAAAAAGTATAATAAATTTTAATAGTAAAGATAAACTTATTAATAAATTTACTTTATTAAAAATACCTAGTAAATATATAGGTACTATAATAGGTAAAGGAGGTCAAAACATAAAGAAAATAGAACGATTAACAAATACTAATATAGTAATAAAAGAAAAAGATGATTATGGAGTTGTAGAAATTTTGGGTAATAATAAAAATTATATAGATGCTGCCTTAAAAATTATTAAGAAATTAATATTTACTCCTAAAATAGGATATATATATAACGCAAAAATTATAAATATTAAAAATTATAAGTTATTTCTAAAATTATCTAATAAAAATTATATTGTATTAAAAATATCAAATTATTTAAAAAATAAATATAAATATAAAATAGGCGATTTTGTAAATATTAAATATTTAGGTATAAAAAATGAAAAACTATCAAACTATAAATAAAGAAGAATCAAAGTCTTTAAACAAATATTTGAATGATATTAGTAAAATACCATTATTAAATAATATAAACGAAAAAAAAATAGCGATAATTATACAAAAAAGTAAAAATTATAAGAATAATATAAAAAGATTAAGAATTAAAAAATATGCTCAAAATTTATTAATTAAATCTAATTTAAGGTTTGTAGTATCTATAGCAAAACAATACCAAAATCAAGGATTGTCATTATCTGACTTAATTAATGAAGGTAATATAGGATTAATTAAAGCTGCAGAAAAATTTGATGTAAATAGAGGATATAAATTTATATCTTATGCTGTATGGTGGATAAAACAAAGTATTTTACAGGCGATAGCAGATTTTTCTAAATGTGTAAGATCTCCTACTAACAAAATAGCTTTTTTAAATAAAATTAATAGGGTAACTACTTATTTAGAACAAAAATTACAAAGGCAACCTACTATAAAAGAATTAGCGAAAAATTTATCTGTTACAGAAAAAGAAATTGAAGATGTACTAAAATTAAATGGTAAAAATATTTCTTTAGATGCTCCTTTAATAGAAGGAGAAGGGTTGAATCTTTATGATGTAATTAGCTCTAAAAATGTACCTAATCCAGATAAAAAGTTAAAAACTGAATCTTTACAAAAAGATATAAAAAAATGTTTAAGTATTTTATCCAAAAGAGAAAAACAAGTAATTATATATTCTTGTGGATTATTTGGACAGAACTTAATGACTTTCGAAGAAATAGCAAAATTATTTAATTTAACCAGAGAAAGAGTCAGACAAATACAAATTAGTGCAATAAATAAATTAAAAAAAACAGATAAAATTAATATATTAAAATCTTATTTAGGTTAATTATAAGAGATATATTAAAATATCTCTTATAAATAAGTATTATAAAGATTATTTTTATTAAATTTTTTCTTTTTATTAATTAATTTATTTAAATTTATATTAATAATTTTATTATTCTTTACTCCTATAACTATATTATTATTATAATTAATTATTTTTTTTACCGATTCTTTACCAAATAAAAAACCTAAAAGTCTATCTATACATGAAGGTGAACCACCTCTTTGTATATATCCTAATATAGTTTTTCTAATTTCATATTTATTAATATTTTTTTTAATTTTTTTATATATTAATTTAGAAGCATTACCAATATATTTATTTTCTGCTACTATAATAATATTAGAGTAATTTTGGTTATTTTTTATATATTCTTCTATTTTATTAATATTATATTCATTATTGTATACTATATATAAAGGACTTAATGCTAACCCACTATAATAAGCTAAGTATCCTGTATTTCTTCCCATTACTTCTATTATAAATATTCTATTATTAGAAGATGCGATTTCTTTAATTTTGTCTATACTTCGTATTATAGAATTTAATGCGCTATCATAGCCTAAAGTTAAATCAGTACCATATATATCATTATCTATAGTACCAGGTATCCCTATTATAGGTATGTTATATTCATTACTAAATTTGCTTATTCCTTTTAAACTACCATTTCCACCTATAATTATCAAACCATCTATATTATTATAATTTAAATTTTTATATGCTATTTCACGACCTTTTTTAGTATAAAATAGTTTAGATCTACCAGTACCTAGTATAGTACCTCCTAAATTTATTATATTTTTTACTTTATTATTTGATAGTCTTTTATATTTATTTAATATTAAACCTCTATAACCAAATTTAAATCCTATAGATTTTATTTTATAAATAGATGCGTAATTTACTATAGATTTTATAGTAGTATTCATACCTGGAGAATCTCCTCCAGACGTTATAATACCTATTCTTTTAATTTTCATATTTTTTATTTATAAGGTAATTTTCTTTTTTTTTTATAAATATCATCATCATCATCGTCATCATCATCATCGCCGTCATCATCGTCATCGTCATCATCGTCATCGTCATCATCGTCATCGTCATCATCGTCATCGTCATCATCGTCATCGTCATCATCGTCATCATCATCATCGTCGTCATCATCGTCATCGTCATCATCGTCATCATCATCATCGTCGTCATCATCGTCATCGTCATCATCATCATCACTATTATCATTGTCTAAATCATCTTCATCGTTTATATCATAACTACGATATAAATCTAATTTAGGATCACTTTTTAAAAAATTTAAATCTTTATTATCTACTTTTTCTATTTTCCATGCTTGTATATTATTAAAATATTTAGTAGTTCCATCTTTATTAATAAATTCCCTACCTTTTATATTGATAAATACTTTTACTCTATCATTTATTTTAATATAATTTAGTAATTCTATTTTTTTTTGTATAAAATCGATTATAATATTTTGAGGATATTGCTCATCAGTTATTAATATTATACTTTGTTTTTTAAAATTATTTTTAAATTCCTGTAATTCTAATATATTTTTAATTCTACCTATTAAATACATAACTTATAATTTTTTAAAGTTTAAATAATATAATATACTATATAAAATTGAATGACTAAATAATATTTTATATTCTAAAATAACCCCAATTTAAATTTAGCTTCATCAGACATCATATTTATATTCCATGATGGTTTAAATGTTATTTTTACAATTATATCATTTATAAAATTAATCTTTTTTTTTATATATTTTTTAATATTATAGACTATATCATTTACTAAAGGACAGTTTGGAGTTGTTAATGTCATAAGTATAAAAACTTTTTTTTTATTCTTATTATATTTTAACTTATAAATTAATCCTAAGTCGTAAATATTTATTTTAATTTCTGGATCTATAATTTGTTTTAATATCGAAATAATCTTTTTTTTCATTAATTAAAAATTTATATATTTTTATTAAAATAAATTTTTATTAATTAAATTAATAATGATTATAAATAAAAAATTATATAATTATATAGTAAAATTTTCAAATGATAAAGAATCAAAATATTTAAAAAATATTAGGAAAAAGTCTTATAATAATATTAAAAAAAATAGTATGTCAGATTTTTTACAAGGTAGATTATTAAGTATTATTTCTAGAATAAAAAATCCTAAATATATATTAGAAATAGGTACATTTTTAGGATATTCGACTTTATGCTTATGTGAAGGATTAAGAAAAAAAGGTAAATTAATTTCAATAGAAAAAAACAAAAAAATATTTAATTATGCAAATATAAATATAAATAATACAAAATATAAAAAAAAAATAAAAATTTTATTAGGTAATGCATTAAATATATTACCTAAAATAAAAAAAAAATTTGATATTATATTTATAGATGCAGATAAAAAAAATTATATTAATTATTTAAATTTAATAAAAAATAAAATTAAAAAAAAAGGTATTATTTTGGTAGATAATGTATTATGGAAAGGATTAGTAATTAAAAAAAAAAAGGACAAATTTACAAAAATTATTTATAAATTTAATAAAAAATTAAAAAAAAATAATTATAATAATATAATAATACCAATTAGAGATGGTATTAATTTAATAGTTAATTAATTATCGTTAATAATTATATAATCACTAATAATATCTCTAATTTTATCAGAGTATATATAATCTTTTTTTATTCTCATCTCATTTCTAATTTTTAATAAATTATTTATAATTTTTTTTATATTAATACTTTTTTTATTCTTTTCTTTTTTTAAACCTAATATATCAATAATAAAATATTTCAATATTTTATTAAGTTTATATAAATCACTTTTATTAATTTGTAGTACATTATTTATACATTCATCTATTATATTATTAATTTTATTTAAATTATAAATCAATAATGGTATGTTAAAATCATCATTAATAGAATTATAACAATTTTCGTATATTTCCAAAATATTAATATAAGATGAAGTTATATTTTGGGTCTTTATTCTTTTTATTTTATTAAAAATATTTAATAAATTATAGTAAATATTAATAGTTTTTCTTAAATTATTATAAGAAAAATTTATATTATTTCTATAATGAGTTTGTATTAAATATAATCTTATAATTAATGGATTTATATTAATATTATCTGTAATTCTATAACGACCTTTAATAATATCATAAGGTAATATATAATTATTTAAAGATTTACTCATTTTTTTATTATTTATAGTTAATATATTAGTATGAATCCAATATTTGGCAAGATTATTATTATTATTGTTTATAATATTAGACTGAATTATTTCACATTCATGATGTGGAAATTTTAAATCAATACCTCCTCCATGTATATCGAAATATTCTCCTAAAAATTTATTACTCATAGTGGTACATCCTATATGCCAACCTGGAATACCTTTCCCCCATTCAGTATTCCATCTTATTAAGTCATTATAATTATAATTTTTCCATATAGAAAAATCATATATGTTTTTTTTCTTATAATAATTATTTTTATTTCTATTATATGATATATCTATATTATTTAATATTTTACCATATTCTCTAAAATTTTTATTATATTTATATATATTAAAATAAATAGATTTATTTAAATTATATCCATATTTTAATTTTATAATCTTTTTTATATTATTGATTTGTTCGTATATATAATTTGTTACTCTTGGTTCAAAATTTGGTTTTAATAAATTTAATAATTGTAAAATTTTATAGAATTTTAGTATTTTTTTTTTCATATCATATGAATATATATAATAATTTTTATCCACATTATAATTTAATTTAAAATTATAATCAGTTAAATTTCTTATATATCTAATATCAAATTTTAAATGGAGTAAATATCTATATATTATATCAAAAAATATAAAGGTTCTACAATTACCCAAATGTATCTTTTTATATATACTAGGTCCACAAACATACATTTTTATTAAATTATTATTTATAGGGATAAATAATTCTTTTTTATTTTTTAAAGTATTGAAAATATAAATTTTATTTTTATATTTATTTATAATTTCTTTCATAAAAAAATATAATTAATTAATTAAATAAAAAAAATATGGATGATAAAAGATATATAGATTTAATTAAATCTACTAATATAGCAGATTACTCTGATATTAAAGGAATAATAATAATTAAACCTTATGGATATAGTATATGGAATAACATTAAAATTATTTTTGATAAAATATTAATAAAGAATAAATATAATAATTTATATTTTCCTTTATTAATATCGAAAAAATTATTTCAATTGGAGTATAAAACATTAAATATTATACCTAAAGAGTGTGCTATAGTAACTCATAGTAGATTTAAGATTAATAATAATAAATTAATAGTAGATAAAAAATCAAAATTAAATGAAGAATTAATAATAAGACCTACTTCAGAAACTGTTATATGGTCTACGCTTAAAAGATGGATACAGTCTTATAGGGATTTACCTAAATTAATAAATCAATGGTGTAATGTTATTAGACTTGAAATGAGGAATAAATTTTTTATAAGGAATTCTGAATTTTTATGGCAAGAAGGGCATAGCATACATAGTAGTAAAAAAGAAGCATTATTAGAAATTAAAAAAGTAAAAAAGATGTATAAAAAAATTTTAAAAAATTATCTATGTATACCATTTATAACAGGATATAAGACATTTAAAGAAACTTTTTTAGGAGCAAAATTTACATATAGTTTTGAAACTATTACTAAAGAAAAAGGTAAGTCTATACAATTGGCTACGATACATTATTTATCTAATAATTTCTCCAAAGTTTATAATGTTAAATATACAAATATAATGGGTAAACGAGTATGTACATGGGGGACTTCCTGGGGAATTTCTACAAGACTAATCGGAGCTATTATAATGATACATAATGACAAAAAAGGACTTATTTTACCGCCTAAAATAGCTCCGATTCAAATTATTATTTTACCCCTTATTGATAATTATAAAATTAAAAGAATAATTATTTACCTTAAAGATATATTAAAAAAATCAAATATTACATTTGAAATAGATGATAATTTTAATATAACTCCAGGTAAAAAATTCTATAAATATGATAATATGGGGATTCCTATTAAGCTTATCATAGGCATTAATGAGATCCGTAATAATACTGTAGAATTAATCAGAAGAGATACTTTTCAAAAATATTATTTATATATTAATAACAATATATATATAAAAATCTTGAAAATTCTAAATAGTATTCAAAAAAGAATCTATATATTCGCGAAAAAAAGAATGAGAACAAAGACATATTTTGTTAAAAGTTTTAAAAGTTTTATAAAAAAAATTAATAGAAATTGTGGTTTCTATGCTACTTATTGGTATAGTAATTCTAAAAATGAATTAACTATACAAAAATTAACTCAATATACTATACGATGTATTATAAAGAAATCGAATAAAAAACATAAATGTTTTTTTAGTAATAAATATACAAATACTAAAATAATATTAGGTAAATCATACTAAATATTATTTAATATATATATAATTTTATTTTTAATTCGATTAAATTCATTAGGATTAAACCAATTTACATCTTTCATTTTTCTTAACCATATAATCTGTTTTTTAGCATAATTTCTAGTATTTTTTTTTATAGTTGTTATTATTTTATATAAATTATTATACTGAAAAAATTCTTTATATCCAATAGTATTTAGAGCATGTAATTCTTTATATTGTTTTATTTTTTCTATTTCATCTATTAAACCATTTTTAATCATGTCGTCAACTTTTCTATTTATTCTATTATAAATATTTTCTCTACTATCAATTAATCCGATTCTTAAATATTTATTGAATGGTTTACTCTTTTTATTATTTTCATTAAAATAACTAGATAATTTTTTTTTAGTAAAATATTTTACTTCTAATGCTCTAATTATTTTCCTATTATCTTTTTTATTTTTCAATATTTTATAATAATTATAATCTTCTTTTATTAATTTTTTTATTAAATAAGAATTATCTTTTTTATATAATTTATCCCTATAAATTAATAATCTTTTTCTATTTATATAAGGTATGTAATTAATACCATTTATAATAGATTTTTCATACAATAAAGATCCACCTACTAAAAATAATATATTATATTGTTTATATAATTCCTCCATTTTTTTATATACATCTATATAATAATTATATACAGTGTAATTGTCTAAGATAGTTTTATGTCCAATGAAATGATGTTTTACTATATTTAATTGTTTATTATTAGGTTTAGAAGTACCTATACTTAATTCTTTATAAAATTGTCTAGAATCACAGGATATTATCTCGGAATTAAAATAATTAGCTAATTTTATAGATAAATTAGTTTTACCGATACCTGTAGGTCCTATTATAGATACTAATAAATTCATTATTTATATATTTTATTAATCAAATAATAATCTAATAATACTAAAGCTGCCATAGATTCAACTATAGGTATAGCACGAGGTAATACGCATGGATCATGTCTACCTTTAATTTTTATTTTTATTTTTTTATTATTTTTATCTACTGTATACTGTTCTTTTTTTATAGTTGATATTGGTTTAAATGCAATTTTTAAATATATATCCATACCATTAGATATACCTCCTTGGATACCACCTGAATAATTAGTTTTAGTTTTAAAATTTTCTATAAATCGATCATTGTGTTCAGATCCTAACATGGTAGTACCTTTAAACCCACTCCCATATTCGAAACCTTTTGCTGCATTAATACTTAACATAGCCTTACCTAATTCAGAATGTAATTTATTGAATACAGGTTCTCCTAATCCAACTGGAACATTTTTAATTACACATACTATAGTACCACCTAATGTATCTCCTTTCTTTTGATATTTCTTAATTAAATGAATCATTTTATTTGATATATTAATATCAGGACATCTAATTATATTTGTTTCTATGTCTTCTTTATTAATATTATCATAATCCTTATTTAATTTAATATTACCTACAGAATTAACATAAGCATATATTTCTATATCTTTTAAAATTTGTTTTGCTATACTACCTGCTAAAACCCTACATACTGTTTCTCTTGCTGAAGATCTACCTCCCCCTCTATAATCTCTATTTTTATATTTTTTATGATAAGTATAATCAGCATGAGATGGTCTATAAGCATGTTCTATATTCGAATAATCTTTAGATTTCGTATCCTTGTTATAAATAACGAATCCTATAGGTGTACCTGTAGTAATATTATTATATATACCCGATAAAATTTCAAATTTATCTAATTCTTTTCTAGGTGTTACTATATCAGATTGTCCAGTTCTTCTTCGATTTAATTCATATTCTATTTTTTTATAATCTATTTTAATTCCTGATGGACATCCATCTATTATCCCACCTAAAGCTTTACCATGACTTTCACCAAAAGTAGTTAATTTAAAAATTTTTCCTATAGTATTACCAGGCATATTATTTTAAAAATAAATCAATTATATTTAATATATAAAAATATATTATAATAAATATTATAAAAAAAAATATTAATGTATGAATTATAAAACATATACAGCAAAAAATATACAATATTTAGAAGGTATTGACCATATAAGAAAAAGACCTTCTATGTATATAGGAGATACTAATATAAATGGATTACATCATTTATTGTATGAATTATTAGATAATTCATTAGATGAATTTTTAGAAGGTTATTGTAACAAAATAAAAATAATAATTTTTAAAAATGATAAAATATCTATAGAAGATAATGGTAGAGGGATACCTATAGATTATAATAAAAAAAATAAGAAAACTGCTTTAGAATTAGTTCTAACTAAAATAGGAGCTGGAGGTAAATTTGATAATAAAACATACAAAATTTCTAGTGGATTACATGGAGTAGGATTATCGTGTGTTAATGCTTTATCTAAAAAATTAAATATAAATATTTTTAGAAATAATAAAATATATAATCAAATATATTCTAAGGGAAAACCTATTACTAAGTTAAAAATTTTAGGTTATACATATAAAACTGGTACTAGAATTAAATTTACTATTGATAATAAAATTTTTAAATATAGAAAATTTAATTACAATATAATAGTTAATAAATTAAAAGAAATATGTTTTTTAAATAAAGGTTTAAAAATATATTTATTTGATAAAAGAATTAAAAAGAAAGATATATTATATTCTGATAAAGGTTTGTTAGATTATATTAATTATATAGATACTAATAATAAAAAATCTGTAATTAAAAAAGATATATATATTAAAGATAATATTAATAATATATATATAGAAACTATATTAAGATATAAATATAATATAAAAGAAAAAATTATATCTTTTGTTAATAATATAAAAACTATAAATGGAGGAACTCATATCACTGGATTTAAAAGAGGATTAACTAAATCATTTAAAAAATATTTAAATTATATAAATAGTATTAAAAAAAATATAGACAAAATTAAAGGTAAAGATATTAGAGACGGATTAATTGTAATATTAACTATAAAAATGAGTAATCCAGAATTCGAAGGACAAACTAAAAGTAAATTGGTAAATAAGAATATTACGGGGTTAATAGAAAAAATATTTAAAAAACATATTAATAAATTTTTAGAAGAAAATCCAAAAGAATCTAAAAAAATTTTAGATAAAATTATATTATCATATAGATCTAGATTTGCAGCACAAAAAGTTAAAGAGTCAATATTTAATAAAAAAAATAGAATATATAATAAAATTACAGGTATACCAGGAAAATTAGCAGATTCTACTTATGATAAACCTGATAAATGTGAAATATTTTTAGTAGAAGGTGATTCTGCAGGAGGTACAGCTAAACAAGGAAGAGATCGTAAATATCAAGCTATATTACCATTAAAGGGTAAAATTTTAAATGTACAAAAATCTGTAGAAACTAAAATTTTAACAAATAATGAAATAAAAAATATATTTCTTGCCTTAGGAGTAAATTTAGAAAAGAAAAAAGGAAAAATTATACTTAATATAAATAAATTAAGATATAAAAAAATTATTATTATGACTGATGCTGATGTTGATGGTAAACATATTACATCTTTAATATTAGCTTTTATATTTAAATATATGAAAATATTAATTTATAAAGGATATATATATATCGCAAGACCACCATTATACTATATATATAATTCTAAAATTAAAGAATATGTATGGGATGAATTAAGAAAAAATGAAATAATTAATAAATATAAGAATGTAAGAATACAAAGATATAAAGGATTAGGTGAAATGAATTCAGATCAATTATGGAATACTACTATGAATCCTAAAACTAGAAAATTAAAAAGTATTGTTATTAAAAATAATAAAAGTAGCAAAATAATATTTAATATATTAATGGGAGAAAATGTAGGTCCTAGAAAAAAATTTATTAAAAAATATTATAAATATGCTTATTTAGATATATAATTAATATTATAATTTGTTTTTAAAATAGACATAATAGTTTTAGTAGGTTGGGCTCCTTTATTTAACCAATATTTAATATCATTAATATCATTAATAAATATTTTATTTTTTATTAAATTAGGATTATATATTCCTATTTTTTTAATTATCTTTC
Source organism: Candidatus Shikimatogenerans bostrichidophilus (assembly GCA_029851385.1). Classification (GTDB taxonomy): domain Bacteria; phylum Bacteroidota; class Bacteroidia; order Flavobacteriales; family Blattabacteriaceae; genus Shikimatogenerans; species Shikimatogenerans bostrichidophilus_D. The sequence continues at coordinate 135,683 of CP099833.1, forward strand.
CATCTCTTGGAGATTTAGAATTCGCTATTACTATATAATATATTGGATAATGTTTTTTACCGTGTCTTTGTAATCTAATTTTTACCATAATAAATTTAATTTCATATTTATATTAAATATATATATATTTATATTTTATAAATATATAAAGACTCGTGGTGTAATGGTTAGCACCTCAGATTTTGATTCTGATAGTTAAGGTTCGAACCCTTACGAGTCTATTAAAAAAGAAATATATCTTTTTTAAATTTTATTCCGTTATAAATATCTAGTATATTTAGTTTATTTTTATTATTTAATTGACATATTAATAATTCTATATAATTATTTTTAGTTTTTATGAATATGCGTTTATTTATATATAATAATTTACCTAATTGATATTTTGGATTATTTTCAAAATTAATATTTAAATCAATATTTATTTTATAAATATTTATAATATAAATTTTTTCTTTTGTATTTAAAAAACACCAAGCTGGTTTATTCTCAGGAACACCTAAAATTAATTGTAATATTTCTTTCTCGCTATATAAAAAAAAGTATATTTTACTATTATAATTATTAATTTTAGGAGCTAATTTTATTTTTTTGAATTTAATTATATTTTTAAAATTAATCTCTTTTCTATTTTTTTTATATTTTAATACTTTTTTTAACGTTCTTATTAGAAAATTAATAGTATGATTTGATAGTTCGTTACGTAATTTTATAAAGTTTGTATTTTTTTTTATATTTATAATTTTTTGTAGGATAATTTTACCTGAATCTATATAATTATTAATAAAAAAACTAGTTAATCCAGTTATCTTATCTCCATTTATAATAGACCAGTTTATAGGACTAGATCCCTTATATTGTGGTAATAAAGAAGGATGTATATTAATAGTACCATATTTTGGAATTCTCCAAATTATTTCTTTAAGAATTTTAAAAGAAATTACTATTAAAAAATCTGGTTTACTATTTATAATTTTATTTATATATATTTGACTATCTATATTTTCACTATATATAACTTTTATATTATTATCTATAGATATTCTTTTAATTAAATTAGGTTTATTATTAATATATTTTTTTTTAGAAGTAATTATATAATTAATTTTTATATTTTTATTATTTACTAAATATTTTAATGTAGGTACAGCAAATAATCCATTACTCATGAAAATAATTTTTATCATATATTTATAATATTAATGACCTGGCTGGGGTTCGAACCCAGGACCCTTACATTAAAAGTGTAATGCTCTACCAGCTGAGCTACCAAGTCATATATCTATAATAATATATTATAGGATAATTATATAATAGTTATTATTTTTATAAAAAAAAAATATAAAATAAATGAAAATTTGTTTATTAGGATATATGGGGTGTGGTAAAACATATATAGGATCTTTACTATCAAAAAGTATAAAATATAATCATATAGATTTAGATAAACTTATAGAAATTACTAGTAAAATGAGTATTAGTGATTATTTTAAAATATATGGTGAATATAATTTTAGGATTTTAGAAAATAATTTATTAAGTTTTATTACTAAAAATAGTAATATTAAAGATTGTATATTTTCATTAGGTGGGGGTACTCCTTGTTTTTTTAATAATTTAAAATTAATAAAAAAAAATTATATAAGTATATATATAAAGGTTAACCATAAAGTATTATATGAAAGACTATCTATAGATAATGATAATAGACCACTATTAAAAAATAAAAAAGGTAAGGTATTATATGATTTTATTAAGAATCATATAAAATTAAGAAATAAATTTTATAAAAAAGCAAATTATATAATAGATACTAAAAATATGGATTATATAGAAGTTTCTGATTATATAAAAAATTTATTAAAAATTAAAAATGTTAAAAACATTTAAAAATTATTTTAATAAAAAAAAATGGAAAAGTAAAAAATTTCTATTAGCAGTTAGTGGTGGTATAGATAGTATAATTATATTAATAATATTTTTAAAAATATTTAAGAATAATATAATAGTATGTAATTGTAATTTTAATTTATCTAAAGATATCAGTAATAATAATTTAGTATTTAATATATGCTATAAAAATAATATAAAATTTTATTATAAAAATTTTAACACCTTAAAATATATTAAATATAAAAAAATTTCTATTCAAATGGGAGCTAGATATTTAAGATATAAATGGTTTTATAAAATATTAAAAAAAAATAATTATGACTATATTGTTACTGGTCATCATATAAATGACGATATAGAAACTTTATTTATTAATTTATTAAAAGGTAATAGTATATATGGATTAAAAGGAATATTACCTGTATATAATAAAATTTTAAGACCATATTTAATATTAAATATTAATAAAGAAAATATATATAAATATGCATTAAAAAATAATATTAAATGGGTAGAAGATAAAAGTAATAGTAAAAATTATTATTTTAGAAATAATATAAGAAATAATTTAATACCTTTTATAAAAAAATCATATAATAGATATTTTAATAATATTTATAATACTTTATATAAATTAAAAATTGAATATAATTTATTTAATAATTATATTAGTAAAATATTTAAAAAGATATTAAAAATAAAATATATATTAAAAATTAAATATATTTGTATATATTACACAAAAATTTTAAAAATTAAACATTATGAATATATATTATATAAAAATTTAATTAAATATGGATTCAATAATATTAATATTTTTAAAGATATAAATAAAAAACGAAAAGGTATAATTATATATTCAAATAATAATAAATATAAAATTATAAAAGATCATAATAAATTATTTTTAATTAAAAATAAAAATATTTATATAAATTATAAAATTAAAAGTTCTAAAATAATAAATTTAGGAAATAATAATAAAATTATTATTAAATTTATTAAAAATAATAATATATTTTTTAGTAATAAATATATATATTTAAATTTGGATTTAATAGTTTTACCTATATATATTAAAAATTGGAAAAAAGGATATAAGTTTATTAATAACGATAAAATAATAAATATAAATAAAATTTTTAAAAAATATAAAATTTCTAGATTTTTTAAAGATAAAATATTATTTTTAGTAGATAGTAATAATATAATATTATCAAGTTTAAATATTATTTTTATTTATAATAATAATTATGTTGTTAATAAAAATACTAAAAATATATTATATTATAATTCTTTATTTAAATATAATGATAAAAGATATTGTTAACAATCATAAAAAGTTAGGTGAAAAGTTAAAATTATTTTTTTTTCATAGAAATACAGGGTTACCTATATGGCTACCTAATGGTATATATTTATATAATAAAATTAAATTTTTTTTAAGAAAAATAAATTTAAATAATAAATATTTAGAAGTTTCTACACCTTATATTGGTAATTATAGTATATATAAAAAATCTGGACATATTAATAAATACAAAAATAATATATTTGAAATAAAATATAAAAAGAAAATTTATCTTAAGCCTATGAGTTGTCCATATCATTGTATAATATATAAAAACTTTAATAATATTTCTTATAAAAAATTACCTATAAAATTATTTGAATTTGGTACTGTATTTCGTAATGAAAAACATGGAGAATTAAATGGATTATTTAGAAGTCAAGTTTTTACTCAAGATGATGGTCATATTTTTTGTAAAAATAATAAAGAAGTAATAAATGAAATTAATAATATTATAAATATAATTAAATATATATATAAAAAATTTTATATTAAAAAATTTTATATTAGACTATCTTTAAAATCATTAGAGAATAATAATAAATATATAGGATTAAAAAAAAATTGGGAGAAATCAGAAAAAATACTAAAATATATAATTAAAATAAATAATGTAAAATATAAAATTATTTATGGAGATGCTGCATTTTATGGTCCAAAAATTGATTTTATTATTAAAGATAGTATAAATAGAGAATGGCAATTAAGTACTATACAAATAGATTACAATACCCCTAAAAAATTTAATCTTAAATATATTAATAAATATAATAAAATATATACTCCTATTATGATACATAGAGCATATTTAGGATCTATAGAAAGATTTATAGGTATATTAATAGAAAGTACAAGTGGGAATTTACCATTTTGGTTATTAAAAGTTCAAATTGTTATTATACCTGTTTATAATTCTAACCATATATATATATTAAAAATATATAAAAAATTAAAAAAAAATAAAATAAGATGTTATATTGATAATAGTAAGAATAATATAAATATAAAAATTAAAAAATATGAAAAATTAAACATACCAATAATAATATTAGTAGGTAATAAAGAAATTGCAAATAATAAAATCTTTATAAGACAAAAGAATAAAAGATTAAATATAAGTTTAAAGGAAGGATATAAATATATATTAAATTATATTTATAATAATAAATAAAAATAATAATAACTATTAAAAAAAAATATATTTTAGATAAAAAAATATCTAAATTTAAAATTAATAATAATATAAATTATAAAATAGTAAAATTAGTAGGTAGTGATATATTAGAAAATAAAATATATAAATTACCAGATTTACTTTATAAAAAAAGAATTAATAATATTAAATTAGATTTAATGATTATAAATGAAAATATATATCCACCATTAGTAAAATTTTTAGATTTTAATAAATATTTATATAATATTAAAAAAAAATTTAAAAAAAATTTGAAAAATAATCCTATTAAAATAATAAGATTAAGTCCTCAAATTAGTGAACATGATATATATTTTAAAATGAAAAAAGTAAAAACATTTTTAAAAAAAAAATATAAAGTTAAATTATATGTTTTTTTTAAGGGTAGATCAATAATATATAAATATCAAGGTGAAAAAGTATTAATGTTATTTTACGACAAACTAAAAGATATTTGTATAATAGAAAAAAGACCTTATATGGATTATAATAAAATGTTTATGATAATAACTCCTAAATAATTTAATTATGAAATTGAAAAATAAATCAAGTTTTAAAAAAAGATTTAGATTAATAACAGATAAAAAAATAAAAAGAAGAAGATCTAATAAAAATCATAATTTAACTAAAAAATCTAAAAGAAGAAAAAAAAGATTATCAAGAAAAAAAATTATTAATATAAAACTAATTAAATAATATGCCAAGATCAAAAAATAAGGTAGCTTCTAAAAGAAGAAGAAAAAAAATATTAAGATTAGCAAAGGGATATTATGGAGTAAAAAGTAAAAGTTATACTATAGCTAAAAATACTGTTGAAAAATCACTATTAAATTCTTATTTAGGTAGAAAAGAAAAAAAGAAATATTTTAAAAGATTATGGATAATAAGAATTAATGCATATGTTAGAAAATATAGTAATTTAACTTATTCTAAATTTATGTATATATTGAAAAAAAATAATTATATATTAAATAGAAAAATTTTATCTTATCTATGTATAGAATCTAAAGATCATTTATTAAAAAAAATATTAAATAATTAATTATATATAATATTTTTTCAATGTTTTAGGTATAATAGTATTTTTAAAAATTTTTTTAGCTTCTTTTTTAAAAAGAGATTTATTTGTAAAACGATTTGAAAAATGACCAATTATTAATTTTTTTGATTTAGATTTTTTTGCAATAGTTGCTGCATTAACTGATGTAGAATGACCTCTTTTATAAGCCAATTTTTCATATTTATGTAAATATGTAGTTTCATGATATAGTAAGTCTACCTTCTTTAAATATTTAACTATATTAGGAGAATATTTAGTATCACTACAAAAAGCATAAGTTAATGATTTTACTCTATTATACGTTAAATATTTATTAGGTATAATAGACCCATTTTTTTTTATAAAACTATATCCTTTTTGTATGGAACGATAGTCTTTAATATTAATTTCTTTTATTTTTTTTATTCTCTCTATTTTTAATTTTTTTAAATTTTTTTTTTCTTTAAAAATAAATCCATTAGTATATATTTTGTGTTTTAATGGTAAAGTATATACCTTTAAATTTTTATTTTCATATATTTTTTTTTGTTTAGTAGATGATAATACTACAAATCTTAAAGGATAATTAATATTTGAGTAAGACCATTTTAAATGTATTTTAATAATTTCTTTTAAACCTTTAGGTGAATATATAGTCAATAAAGTATTACGTCTTAATAATTGATAGGTTGATAAAATACTTATTAAACCAAAATAATGATCACCATGTAAATGTGATATAAATATATTATTAATTTTATTAATTTTAATTTTTGATTTTAATAATTGAGTTTGAGTACCTTCACCACAATCTATTAAAAAAAAATTATTTTTCATATACAATATCTGAGATGTAGGATGATGATTATAAAATGGTAAAGAAGAATTATACCCTAATATTATTAGAAATGATTTTTCCATATTTTAAATTATTATTTAAATTATAAACTAATAGAATATGTATAAAGAAACACCATTAATAAAACAATATTATACTTTAAAATTTAATAATCCTGATTGTATATTATTTTTTCAAGTAGGAGATTTTTATGAAATTTTTGGATATGATGCTATATTATGTTCTAGATTATTAGATTTAACATTAACTAAAAGAAATAAAAATAGTATTTATTTAGCAGGATTTCCATGTAATTCATTGATAGTATATATTAATAAACTTATTAAATATGGGTATAAAATTGCAATATGTGATCAAATCAACGATAATAAGAATAATAAAGATAATAATTTAATAGATAGAAGAGTAACTAATATTATATCTCCTGGTATATCTTTATATGAGAATATTAATAATAATAAGAATATTATAAAGTTTATCGCAGTATTATTTCTATATAAGAAGAATATAGGTATATCTTTGTTAGATTTTTCTACTGGTGAATTTTTAGTAACGGAAGGTAATTATAATTATATAAAATATATAATTGTTAGTTATAAACCTAAAGAATTTTTTATACCTAAAAGTCAAATATTTTTTTTTAGAAAATTTTTATATAATATTAAAAAATTAATAATTAACTTATTAGATGATATTATTTTTAATTATAGTTTTAATTATATAAATTTATTGAAACATTTTAATAAAAATATAATTAAAAAATTTATTAAGTTTAAACTATCAATTATTTCAGCAGGTATATCTATTTACTATATAAAAAATTATTATAATTTAAAATTAAATCATATAAATAAAATAAAATTTATTAAAAAAGAATTATTTTTATTATTAGATGAAAATACTATAAAGAATTTAGAAATTATAAAATCTTTAAATAAAAATGGTAAATCTTTATTATCAATATTAGATAATACATATACTTCTATGGGATATAGATTATTAAATAATTGGATAATATTACCATCAAAAAATTTAAATATTATTAGACATAGGCATAATATAATAAATTTTTTTTTTAAACAAAATAAATATAAAAATAATTTACAATTATCAATATTATATAATTTAAAGAATATATATGATATAGAAAAATTAGTTTCTAAAATATCTAATTATAAAATTACTCCAAATCAATTATATAAATTATCCAAATCTATAAAATATATAAATAATATTTTAAATATTTTAAATATTAATAATATAAAGATTAGAAGAATTTTTAATTTTAAATATAAAGTATATAATAAAATTAAATATATATATAAAATTATAAAAAATATTATTATTCATAATCCTATAAATACATTCAATAAAAATTATATAATTAAAAATAATATATCTAAAAAATTAGATAATTATAAATTAATTTTAAAAAAAAAAATATACAAAATTAATAAATATTATATTAATAATATTAAAAAAAAAATAAATATAAAATATTTAAAATTTAATAAAAATGATTTAATAGGATATTATTTTGAAATAAAAAAATCTGATCACAATAAAATACCTAACAATTGGATAATTAAACAAAGATTATCTAATTATATTAGATATACAACTAGTATATTAAATAAATTTGAATATTATATTTATAATTTAAATAAAAAAATTTTTGCTTTAGAAAAGAAAATCTTTGATAAAATTATTAATATTTTAAATAAGAATATAGTAAATTTAAAAAGAATATCTAATTTTATTGCAAAAATAGATGTATTATTTTCATTATTTTTAACAGCTAAATATAATAAATACGTTAAACCAAATATAAAAGATAATTATGAAGAATATAGTTATATAAATATAATAAAAGGGAGACACCCTGTAATAGAGAAAAGTATTAATAACAAATATATACCAAATAATATATATATAGATAATAAATTAAATCAAATTATTATTATAACTGGTCCTAATATGTCAGGTAAATCTGCTATACTTAGACAAACTGCTTTAATAGTTATAATGGCTCAAATGGGAAGTTATGTGCCAGCAGAATATGTAGAACTTAATATTATAGATAAAATTTTTAGTAGGATTGGAGCTACCGATAATATATCAAAAGGAGAATCTACATTTATGTTAGAAATGAATGAAACTTCATATATATTAAATAATTTTACTAGAAACAGTTTAATTTTAATGGATGAAATTGGTAGGGGGACTAGCACATATGATGGTATATCATTGTCTTATTCAATATTAAAATACTTAAATAATAGTATTTTTAAACCAAAAGTTTTATTCACTACTCATTATTATGAATTAAAAAAAATATTAAGTTTTAAGGAAGGTATTAAATATTATAATTTATCTATAAAAAGATATGGTAATAAATTAATTTTTAGAAGAAAATTAAAAATTGGTATTAATAATAATAGTTATGGTATTTATATAGCAGAAATTTCAGGTATACCTAGCAAAATAATAAAAGATTCTAAAAAAATTTTTAATAATTTTTATAATAATAATAATATTATTATTGTTATTTTTAAAAAAATATTTAAATTATTTAATATAGTTAAAAAATATATATATACTATATGCGATAGTAGTTCATAAGGTAGAACATAACCTTGCCAAGGTTAAGGTAATGGGTTCGATTCCCATCTATCGCTTATTAGTCTAGATGGTGAAATAGGTAAACACGCAGGACTTAAAATCCTGTAATTCAATTAAATGAATTTTGCGGGTTCGATTCCCGCTCTAGACATAAAGATTAAATATATGCTATTGTTTATAGATACAGAAACTACTGGATTACCTATTAATAATATATTTGAAAAAAAAAATATTTATAAATGGCCAAGATTGATACAAATATCTTGGCAAATGTATAATAAATATGGTAATTTAATAAGTAATAAAAATTATTATATAAAATTAAAAAATAATTATAAAATTACTATAGAGTCTTTTAATATACATGGAATTAATAAAAGATTTTTAAATAAAAATGGAAAAAATATAAAATATGTATTAAATGAATTTTATAATTATTTAAAAAGATCTAAATATTTAATAGGTTTTAATATAGGTTTTGATATAAACATTTTAATATCTGAATATTTTAGATATAATAATAAAAAACCAATAAGAATTTTAAAAAAAAAAAAGAAAATAGATATACAAAAAATTTTATTATTTAATTATAATAAATGGATAAGTTTAGAAAAATTATATTCTATATTTTATGGATATAATAAATATAGATTACATAATTCTTATATAGATATAAATATTACTATTTTATGTTTTTTAAAATTATTATATTATAAAATATTAATTTTTAATTTTAAGTTTAATATTTTGAATATTTATAACAATATTCCTTTATTAAAGGAAGTAAAACAAAAAAAGATATGTAATCATAATATGAATAAAGAAATATTATTTTTCAATATTCATAATCATACACATTATAATATATTAAGTTCAACAATAAAAATACATGGTTTAATTAATAAAGCTATAAAATATAATATGAAAGCTGTAGGTATATGTGATAATAATATGATGGGAGCTTTCGAATTTATTAAGGAAATAAATAAAATTAATAAAATAAAAGGTATTTTAAGTTATAATATTTTTATACGTGATAAAAATAAATTTTTTAATCATGTATTAGTAGTAAAAAATACTATAGGTTATTATAATTTAATAAAAATATCTACACATAGTTATTTATATAATTGCTATAGCTTTGACAATAATAAAAATAATAACATTTATTATATAGATAAAAAAACTGTAAAAAAATATAGTAAAGGTTTAATTTTTTTAACTGGTAATTTAAATTCAGAAATTTCATATTATATTATTAAAAATAAAATAAAAAAAGCAGAAAAAATTTTATTATATTGGAAAAAAATATTTAATAAAGATATTTATATAGAAATTTTTATAAATAAAATAAAAAATGAAAATAAAGTTAATAAAGTTTTATTAAAATTTTCTAAAAAACATAATATATTATATATAAATCAATATGATTCTTATTATTTAAATAAAAAGGATTATATATACAATGATATATTATTTTGTATAAAAAATAAAATTACTTTTTTAGAAGATATAAAAGAAGAAAAAAAAAAATATATAAAACGATTACCTAATAATAATTTTTATTTTAAAAAATATATAGATATTAAAGAGTTATATAAAAATTATAAAGAAGGTTTTTATAATTTAAAAGAAATATATGATAAAATAGAAAATATAAAATTTAAAAATAATATTTTATTACCTAAAAAATTTGATATACCAAGTAAAATAAAGAATAAATATAATAAAGATGAAGTAAATTATTATTATTTAAAATATTTAACATATAAAGGTGCTAAAAAAAAATATGGTAAATTAAATAAGAAAATAATTTTAAGAATTAAAAAAGAGTTAAATCTAATAAGAATTAAAGAATTTACTAATTATTTTTTAATAGTTAAAGACATTATAGAAATAGCTAAAAAACATGATGTTGATATAGGACCCGGTAGAGGTTCTGTAGCTGGCTCTATAATAGCCTATTGTTTAGATATTACTAAAATAGATCCATTAAAATATAAATTATTATTTGAAAGATTTTTAAATATATATCGGAAAAAAATGCCTGATATTGACTTAGATTTAAATTATAAAACTAGAAAAATATTAATTAATCATTTAATTAAAAAATATAATAAAAGTTATGTAAGTTATATAATTACTTATGGTAAAATAGGTGCGAAAACCGCTATAAGAGATTGTAGTCGTGTATTTAATTTACCACTTAGTAATGTAAGCTATCTTACTAGTTTAATAGAAAATAAAGGTTCTATAAAAGATTTATTAAATAAAATTAATAAAAAAAAAAATTATATTAATGAAAAAGATTATAAGAAAATATATTATTTTAATAAAATAATGAATGTTAAGATAAGTTTAGATAGCTTTGTTTTAAATATAGCAAAAAATTTAGAAAACTTAATAAGAAATATAGGTGTACATGCTTGTGGTATAATTATATCTAACGAAAAATTAAATAATTATATACCTTTATTAAAGGTATATAATAATTCAATGAATAAAGATATAATAATTACACAGTATGATTCAATTTCTATTGAGAATTTAGGTTTACTAAAAATAGATCTATTAGGATTACGTACTTTAGCTGTTATTAAAGAATCTTTATTAAAGATAAAAAAAAATAAAAAAAAATTTAAATTAAATTTAAAAGATAAACATACTTATAGACTTTTCCATAATAATCAAACTACTGGTATTTTTCAATATGAATCAAAAGGTATAAAGATAATAGCTTCTACATTTAAGGCAAGAAAATTCAAAGAATTAATAGATTTTAATGCTTTATATAGACCTGGACCTTTACAATATATTCCTATTTATATAAAAAGGAAAAATGGTATTGAAAAAGTAGAATATGATTTACCTATTATGAAAAAATATTTGAAAGATACATATGGTATAACTATCTATCAAGAACAAGTAATATTATTAGCAAAAATTATATCTGGTATTAATGAATATGAAGCTGATCTTCTTAGAGAAGCTATTGCAAAAAAAAATAAAATTGCTTTAAGTACGTTAAAAGATAAATTTTTTAATAATTCTTTAAAAAAGGGATATAGTATAAATATATTAAATAAAATTTGGACAGATTGGGAATCTTTTGTGTCTTATGCTTTTAATAAATCTCATGCTACTTGTTATGCTTATCTTACCTATAAAACTGCTTATTTAAAAAGGAATTATGAAAAAGAATTTTGGTCAAGTATTTTAAATAATTATATACAGAATAGTAAAAAACAAAGTGTACTATTGAATGAAGCTATTAATATGGGGTTAAGATTTTTATTACCTAATATTAATGAAAGTACTAATGAATTTATAGTATATAAAAATAAATATATAAGATATAGTTTATCTGGTATTAAAGGGTTAGGTGAAAAATCTACTTTATCTATATTAAAATCTAGGTCTTCTACTAAATTTAGATCTATATTAGATTTCTTATATAGAGTAGATCTAAGAATTATTAATAAAAGATTAATTAAAATATTAATATTGACTGGTAGTTTAGACGTATTTAAAATTTCAAGATTTAAATATTTTTTACATGATAGTACTCATAATATTCCTAAAATAGAATTATTAATAAAAAGTATATCTTTATATAAAAAACAAAATAAAACTTATTCTTTTATAAAAAAAAAATTTAAAAATTATTTTGAAATAGATAATACTTTAGAAAAAAAAAATAAAAATGATATTAATATTATAGAGTATAATAGAAAAGAAATAGAATATTTAGGTGGTAATTTGTTTAAAGATTTATATTATAAAAAATATATAATATTTAATATTATAAATTTAATTGAATACAAAACAATTTCTACTGTTAATAATGTAATATTATTGTCGGGTATAATATTAAAATTTTATAAATATAGGAATATATATAACTTAAAAATTTTATATTATGATAATAATAAAAAAATATTTCAAAACATTAATATAGATAATAATAAAATTGATATAGTAAAAAAAAAAATTAATAAAGATATATATAAAAATAATATAATAGTTTTAAAAATATTTAATAATAAAATATATGATATAAGAATATTAAAGAAATTATTAAAAGGTATTAAATCTCTTTATATAAAAATATATAAAAAATTTTATTATAACTCATGTTATAGAATTATAAAAAACATAATAAAATTATTAAAAAATATAAAAAGCAAAAATATTAAATGTATATATTTTAAAGTTTATAATAAAAAAAAAGAAATTATATATAAGAAAAAATATAAAACTAAATTAAATATAAATATTTTATATAAAATTAAAAAAAAATATCCTAATCTATATATTAAAATATAATATTTTTATTAAAAATATTTTCTATATTATATTTTTTTTTTTTACATACAAGATGTTTAGTTTTGTATTTTCTTTTTTTATAAATTATACCTATTGGTATAGGTAATTTTTTATTTATAATATAGAAGTTAGATAATAAAAATGATTTATATAAATTATATATATTATGAATCCATATATTTTTAAATTTTTTATTATTATTTTTTATAATAGGTTTATTATTTTTTAATAATATACATTTATTATTATAAATTAATTTATAATTATTTTTTAAATATATTATATTATTAATTTTATTTTTTATATTATTATATATAGGACAATTTTGTATAATTTCTACACATGAAGTACCTATATGTTTATTCGCATAGTATAAAGTTTTTCTTAAATGTATAGGATTATTATATAATGTTTTAGCTACAAATGTTGCTCCAGAACTTAACATAAGTGCTATAATATTGAATGAATTATTGTTATAATTGCTATATGATTTTTGTCCTTTCGTTAGTGCATATATACCATTATTAAATATTAATATATTTATATTTATATTTCTTCTTATAGTATGTAATAAATGTTTTAATCCTATAGAAAAACTATCTCCATCACCAGTAATTAACCATACATTAAATTTTTTATTTGATAATTTAATACCTGTTGCTATTGAAAAGGCTCTACCATGAATAGTATGTACTCCCTTAAATTTAATATAATACGGAAGTCTAGAAGAACATCCTATACCAGATACTATAACAATATATTTTTTTTTTATTTTTAATAAACTTAATACTTTTGATAACTGATTAATTATAGAATAATTACCACATCCTAAACACCATTTAATTTTATTATATTTTATATTATTCATTTTATTAATTAAATTTATAATATAAGTATTACCCCCCAAGTGGCGAAATTGGTATACGCTCTGATCTCAAAAATCAGTGATTAATAATCATATGGGTTCGAATCCCATCTTGGGGATAAAATAATAATAATATGATTAATTTTATTAAAAAAAAAATTAAAGAATATATCAATAAAAAAAAAAAATATATTTTTGTTTTACCAAATAAATATTATAAAGATATAATAAAAAAAATTTATATAAAGTATACGAATAAAAAAATAGGTATTATACCTAATATATTTTATACTAAAAAAGAATTAATAGAAAGTATTTCAAATTTAAAAATTACAAATGATTTTATATATTTCATAAAAGTTTTTATGAATATACTGTTGTTAGTAAAATATAAAATTAATAATTACGATATTATATTCTTTTTTAAACTTTTAAATGATTTAAAATTTATAAATACTAATTTAATTAATTTAAAATTAATTATTAAAAATTATTTTAATTATTATAAAATATCCAAATGGTATCCTGACAAGAATAAAAACATAAAAAATAATATTAAAAAATATTTACTGCTATATAAAAAATTTAATAGTCAAATATATATTAACAAAAAAGTTAGTTACGAATTCGCTTTAAAGATAGCATATAGAAAAATTAATTCATTTAAAAAACGGATAAATAACAATAAAATTATATTTATAGGTAAAATTTTAGTAAATAAATTAGAAAAAAAAATAAAAAATAAATTAAATAATCTAAGTAAATTTTATTATAGTAAAAAACAATTTTATAATAAGAAAAATATAATAAAAACTGATACTAATATAAATAAATATTTATTTATAAAAAAAAGAATAAAAAAAAATAAAAAAGTAACAATAATATTTACTAATAATAAAATTGACAATACATTTTTAAATTTTTTTAAAAACAAAAATTTATTTAAGATTAATTTTAATTTATTTTATTACTATAATGAATTACCGATACATAGTTTTTTAAAAAATTTTTTAGATTTATTAAAATATAATTTTTTAAAAATTGAATATAATTTATTCTTCGATTTTATATATAATAATAATATAAAATTTTTTTTAAGTAATAAACATCTAATTAAAATATATAAAGTATTAGAAAACAAGATGTTTAATAAATATATAACATTAAATATAAAATTATTTAAATATTCTATATTTTATAAAATTTTAACAAATCTTAACAAAGTAGATAAATTTTTATTAAATTTTAAAAAAATAATAAAAATATTATTAAAAAATAATAAAAATAATATTATTGATTATATATATTTAAAAAATATAAAAAGATTAATAAATTTTTTATATTCTATTAAAAGTAGTATAAATCTTAATAACATATATACTATATTTAATTTATACATATTTTATAATAATAGTATAAGCTTAATAAATGTTAATTTAAGATCAAATATAGAAATAATAAATTTTAAATCTTTATATGAAGAAAATATTGTAAATTATAATAATTACTGTTATTTAATATTAAATAAGAATTATAATTTATTATTAGAATCTAATTTAAATTATTTTATAACTAATAAAATAAATTATAGAAAATATTATTTAAATTATAATAAAATTAAAAAGATATTAAATTTATTTAAAAATGTGTATATAGTTTACAATAATAATGATATATTATTTAATAAAAATAATTTATTTATATTATTAAATATATTTATTAATAACAAATATAAAATATTTAAATATAGATATTATAATAATTATATTTATAAAATAAACAAAAAAATTGATATAAAATTTAATTATAAAAAAAAAATATATAATTATATAATAGAAAAAGGGTTTAATTATACTTCTCTAAGATATTTATTAATGAATAAAATAAATTTTTTTTATAAATATATTTTAGATATAAAAAAAGATGAGAGTAATGAACCTAAAATATTTGGAAAAATAATACATAAAATATTATATATTTTATATAATAAATATATAAACTTAAATTTTAGAAAAAGTTATATTTATTCAATTATAAAAAAGATAAAAAAGGGTGATTTAATAAAAAGTATTTATAATAAATATTATAATAAAATCTATATTAATTTTAATTTTAACTATAAATTAATAAAAAAGATTATTTTAAAATTTATTTATAATGATTATAAATTAATAAATAAAGGCGATAGTATAAAATTATTATATCTAGAAAAATTTTATAAAATAAAATTAATTAATAATATAATATTTACTGGTAAAATAGATAGAATAGAACTTTTAAATAATAATTATAGAATAATAGATTATAAAACATATTCATATATTAAAAATAGAAAAAATTTCAATTATAAAAACAATAACGATATAAAAATATTATTTACAAATGAAATATATTCAAATATATTACAATTATTATTATATACATTAATTTTTACAATTAAAAACAATATTAAATATAATTTTTTCTATTTGTCTATTTATTATCCTAATATTATTATTAATATAAAAATTAATAATTCAATTAAAATTACTAATAATTTTATAAAAGAATTTAAAGATAAATTATATGATTATATTTTAAATATATATAAAATTAATTTCAATTATAATATTTCATATTTTAAATCCTAATTCTTTATTTATAATATATGATCTTTTTTTAGATATTTTTTTAATTTTATTATATCCTTTTAAAAGTATTTTTTTAATTATTTTTTTATTTTCTATATAGTAATTAAATAATTTTCTCTCTTTATTAAATTTTAATAATATATATTTAAATAATTTTTTTTTTATATTATAAAATCCAATACGATTATTTTTGATTTTATCTTTTATATATGAATATTCATCATTATCAGAAATATATTTATATATTTTTAATAAAATTGTATTTTTTATTTCATCATATGTAATATTATTAATATTTTTATTAACAGTATGTATATTCATTATCTGTTTTTCTAATATGTATTTATTAGCAAATATATTAATAATATTACCTAATGATTTGCTCATTTTTTTACCATCTATACCTGGAATAAGTTTATTATTAAATATTAAACTTTTGGGTATATTAAATATTATTTTATTTAATTTATTATTAACTAATTTTGCTATTTTCCTAGTTATTTCTATATGTTGTTTTTGGTCTATTCCTACTATAACTTTATCTATATTATATAATAATATATCTGAAGCCATTAATATAGGATAATTGATAATTCCCATATTATAATTATTATTATTCTTTATAGAATGGAATAGTTTTAATCTATTTAAAGGGAAAAAACAATTTAAATACCAAAATAATTCAGTAATCTCTTTTATATCTGATTGTCTATAAAAAAATAAATTTTTATTATAATATTGTATATTAAATGATAACCATATAGCAGCATTTATATATATATTGTTAATTAATATATTTTTATTTTTATATATAGTAAAACTATGTAAATCAGCTATCATTATATAATATTTATTAATATTATTATCCTTTATATATTTAATAGTAGGTAATACTATATTTATAATATTACCCAAATGAGGCATTCCACTACTTTGTATACCAGTTATAATTCTTTTCATTTAATAGGTATAATCTTTATATAAGTTCTTTTTTTAGTTTTTATGAATTTTACATATCCGGATATTTTGGAATGTATTGTATAATCTTTACTAATATAAGTATTATCGCTATTGTAATATTTTTTACCTCTTTGTCTTATAATAATTTGACCAGGTTTTATAAAAGATCCATTAAATTTTTTTACACCCAATCTTTTACCTATTGAATCTCGTCCATTTTTAGTGCTACCTACACCTTTTTTATGAGCCATATAAATATTTTATTTTATTTTAATAATTGATAAAATTTTTATTTTTGTTATATTATGTCTATATCCAGTTTTCCTTCTATATCCTTTTCTTCTTTTTTTTTTAAAAACAATAATTTTTTTATTTTTTAAATGTTCTATAATTAAAATTTTAACCCTATATTTTTTTAAATAGGGTTGTCCTATTTCTATATTGTTATTCTTTTTTATAATATATAAGATTCTTTTAATAAATAAGATTTTATTCACATTATAATTTAACTTATGAATATAGGTATATTTATTAGGATAAATTAAATATTGATTATTATTTATTAATATAATAGCTTTTTTACACATCTTTAATTTCTCTTTTAAAAAAATAAGATATATCAAATTCTTTTTTAAAAAAAAAGTATAATAAATCTATCTCATATCTTATTTGTTTCATACTATCTCTATATCTTATAGTTACAGTTTTATTTACTAAACTATATTTATCGATAGTAATACAAAAAGGTGTACCTATAGAATCTTGATAATGATATCTTTTACCTATAGAATTTTTATCATCATATATTATATTAAATTTATATTTTAAATTATTATATATATATTTAGAAATTTTAATAATTTTTTTATCTTTACTAATTAAAGGTAGTATAGCTATTTTAATAGGTGATATAAAATATGGTAGTTTTAAAAATATTCTATTGTTTTCATTAATTAAAGATTTACATAATAAAGCATAAAATACTCTATCCAATCCCAAAGAAGTTTCGATAATATAAGGTATATACTTTTTTTTAGTTTTACTATTATAAAACATAATTTTTTTTTTAGAATATTTTATATGAGATTTTAAATCAAAATTTTTTCTAAAATGAATACCCTCTAATTCTTTATATATATTTAAAAAATTAAATTCTATATCTATAGCATATTTTGTATAATGAGATAGATTCTTATGTTTTTTTATCCTAAAATTATTAATACCTAAATTTAAAAAGTAAAGCCAACTTAATCTATTGTTTATCCAATATTTAAACCATTTTTTTTCTTGACCAGGATATATAAAAAATTGCATCTCCATTTGTTCAAATTCTTTTGTTCTAAATATAAATTCTTTTGTAATAATTTCATTCCTAAAAGATTTACCTACTTGTGCTACACCAAATGGTATTTTCATTTTAGTAGAATTAATTATATTCTTAATATTTATAAATATACCCTGAGCAGTTTCTGGTCTTAAATATGTATATTTATTATTTAAAAAAGAATTTATTTTAGTATTAAACATTAAATTAATTTTTTTTACTTTAATATTTCTATACTTTAATATTTTATAATGTTTTATTATTAATTTTAATTTATAAATTATTAATTTTATTTTTTTTTTCTTATATAAAATTAATATTTTTTTATACAATTTTTTATTATTTATAATATCGAATATTAATAAAATAAATTTTTTAATATTATATATTTTATTTTTAATTATAATATAATATTCATTAAATTCTTTTTTATGTCCAGAAGCAATCCATACTTTATTATTCATTAATATAGATGAATCTATTCCTACTATATTATCTCTTAATTTAACCATAAAATTCCACCAATATTCTTTAATATTATTTTTCATTTCTACCCCCCATGGACCATAATCATATACACCGTTAATACCATTATAAATTTCCGATGATTTATATATAAACCCATAACGTTTTGCATGATTTATAATAAGTTTTAAATTTACGTCATTCATATATTTTTATATATGGTATCTCCCGGAATTGAACCGGGGACACACGGATTTTCAGTCCGTTGCTCTACCAACTGAGCTAAGATACCATTTAATTTTTATATATTAATTATATGATATTTATATATAATAATATAATTTAAATAATATAAATATTTATTAATATTTAATTTTATTCTTTTTAATAATAAAGGATCTATATTTATATTTTTATAGTATTTATTCAGATAATCTATACTTTTATTATATAGATTAATATTTCCTATAATATCTAAACTAATATATTTAATAATTCTTTTGACTATTTTATTAATTTTCTTAATTTTAAATCCTATTAAAGAAGAAATCTTATTATTATAATGATTATAATTAAAAATATAATCTGATTTTATTTTTTTAAATTTATTAATTCTTATTGTATCTTTAAACATTATATTCTTATCTAATAATATATCTTTTATATTCTTATTTTTACTAAAATTAGAATTATAAATATCATTAATATTTTTACACTTATTAATAAGAGATATATCTATAATTTTTTTTAATAATTCTAAAAGTATTTTATTATTTGCTACATCTTCATATTTAACTTTCAATTCTATAATATGACCTAATGTTTTACTATTATTTAATTTAGAATATACTAATCCATGTTTCAATTTTTTTAAATCAATATATTTTATATTTTCTTTATTAAT
Source organism: Candidatus Shikimatogenerans bostrichidophilus (assembly GCA_029851385.1). Taxonomy (GTDB): domain Bacteria; phylum Bacteroidota; class Bacteroidia; order Flavobacteriales; family Blattabacteriaceae; genus Shikimatogenerans; species Shikimatogenerans bostrichidophilus_D. The sequence continues at coordinate 156,119 of CP099833.1, forward strand.
TAAATAACTTATTGTTTTTTTTATATTTAAATTATTTTTTATTAAAGCTTTTTTACATAAAATTATACTATAATTAGTTAATTTTCGTAACTTTAGAATCTTTTTTATTATTTTTTTCTTCATAATTTTTAATTCTTTTTTTTCTATATAATATACCCCTTTTTATATATTTAGTTAATCCTTTTAATATATATTCTATAGATTTTGATAAATCATCATTAGCAGGAATTGGATAATCTATATTATCAGGATCTGAATCAGTATCTACTATACCTATAGTATATATGAAAGTTTTTAAAGCTTCTTTAAATGCTATTTTTTCTTTTTTTATATCTACTATTATTATTGCCATTGGCAATTTTTTCATTTTAAATATAGTACCGAATTTTTTATTTATTTTTTTGTATTTTCTTTCTATTAATACTTTTTCTTTTTTAGATAAATATTTGTATAAATTTTTATTTTGGTTTTTTAAATCTTCTTTCTTTTGAATTGTCGATCTTGTATTAGTAATATTAGTTAATAATCCAGCAGGCCACTTATAATTTATATATGGCATATTAACTTTGTTAGCATATTTTTTAATTATTTCTTTAATTTGTTTTTTAGTACCTACAAACAATATACTTCCTCCTAATGAAGAACATTTTTCCAAAAATTTTTGAGCTCTTATCTTATATTTTAATATTTTAAAAGGATTAATAATGTCGAAATTTTTAGTTTTTAATAATATAAAATCTGCCATTTTAGGATTTCTTAATGAACTAGCATGACCTAAATTTACTTTATTTTTATATAGTGTTTTAATTATTTTAAATATTTTTTTTTTCATATTATATTAACGTTTTGAAAATTGAAATCTTTTTCTTGATTTTTTACGACCATATTTTTTTCTTTCTACTCTTCTAGAATCTCTAGTTAATAATTTTTTTTTTTTTAAAATGAAAGTATTATCTTTATTAATTTTACATAATATTCTAGAAATTCCTAAGGTTATTGCGTCTATCTGTCCATTTATTCCACCTCCTTTTACTTTTATATTAATATCTAAATTATTATTTAAATTTCTTGTTAACAATAATGGTAGATATATTTTATTATAAATATATTTATGATTATTAAAATATTCATCTATATTTTTATTATTAATTAATATTTTGTTTTTTAATTCTTTTTTTTTTTTTAGAATTATAATTGCTCTAGATGTTTTTCTTTTACCTACTGAAAATAATATCATATTTTATATTTTATTAAATTTGTTATTTTATTATTGAATTTATTATTACTATATATTAATATATTTTTTTTAGCATATTTACCTAATAAATTTTTAGGTAACATTCTATTAATTGATAATTTTAATAATATAGATGGATTTTTTTTGAATAAATCTATAGCGAAAAATTTTTTTTTATTCCCTATATATCCAGTATATTTATAATATATTTTCTTTGGTTTAAATTTTATTTTATTCGCATTTATTATAATAATTTTATTAATATTATTATAATTAGGGGTATATAAATAATTATTTTTATTCATTAAAAGTTTAATAATATTAGATGACAAACGACCTAATATCTTATTTTTAGCATCTATTAAATAATTTTTTTTTTTTTTACCAAAAAAGAAATTGGTTTTAAAATTTAAATATATCATTATTTTTTTAATAATTTATATTTTATTAATATATAATAAGATAAAATATATTTTAAAAATATTATTAAATTATGAATGATAAAATAATAGGTATTGATTTAGGTACTACTAATTCTTGCGTAGCCGTAATGGAAGGCAATAATCCTGTAGTTATACCTAATTCAGAAGGTAAAAGAACTACACCTTCTATTGTAGCTTTTACTGAAAACGATACTAAAAAAATAGGAGATCCTGCTAAGAGACAAGCAGTAACAAATTCTAAAAAAACTATTTATTCTATTAAAAGATTTATAGGAAGAAAATATGAAGAAGTTGTAAATGAAATAAAAGATTTTCCTTATATTATAAAAAAAGGAAAAAATGATACTCCATGTGTAGAGATAGATAACAAATTATATACTCCCCAAGAAATTTCAGCATATATATTACAAAAATTAAAAAAAGATGCTGAAGAATATCTAGGTTATACTATAAAAAAAGCAGTTATAACAGTACCAGCATATTTTAATGACTCTCAAAGACAAGCGACTAAAGAAGCGGGTAAGATAGCTGGATTAAAAGTAGAAAGAATAATAAATGAGCCCACATCTGCAGCTCTAGCATATGGATTAGATAAAAAAAATAAAAATATAAAAATAGCAGTTTATGATTTAGGTGGTGGTACATTTGATATATCTATTTTAGAGTTAGGTGATGGTGTATTTGAAGTATTATCTACTAATGGTGACACTCATTTAGGAGGAGATGATTTTGATCAAGTTATTATAGATTGGTTAAATAAAGATTTTTATAATAAAGAAAAAGTAGATTTAAAAAAAGATTCTATTTCTCATCAAAGATTAAAAGAAGCAGCAGAAAAAGCTAAAATAGAATTATCTTCTAGTTTACAAACAGAAATAAATTTACCATATATAACAGCTACTTCAGATGGACCTAAACATTTAATTAAAACTTTAACTAGATCAAAATTTGAAGAATTAGCATATGATTTAGTTAAAAAAACAATAGATCCTTGTAAAAAAGCATTAAAAGATGCTAAATTAAATATAAATGATATAAATGAAATTATATTAGTAGGTGGTGCAACAAGAATACCTAAAATACAAGAAGAAGTAGAAAAATTTTTCGAAAAAAAACCTTCTAAAGGAGTAAATCCTGATGAAGTAGTAGCTATAGGAGCTGCTATACAAGGAGGTGTATTATCTGGTGATGTTAAAGATGTTTTATTATTAGATGTTACACCATTATCTTTAGGTATAGAAACATTAGGTGGTGTATTTACAAAATTAATAGAAGCTAATACTACAATACCTACAAAAAAATCAGAAATTTTTTCTACTGCAGTAGATAATCAATCTACAGTTACTATTAGAGTAGGACAAGGTGAAAGACCTATGTTCGATGATAATAAAGAAATAGGTAGATTTGATTTAATTAATATCCCATTAGCTCCAAGAGGGATTCCACAAATAGAAGTTACTTTTGATATAGATGTTAATGGTATTTTAAATGTATCTGCAAAAGATAAAGGTACAGGTAAATCACAATCTATTAAAATAGAAGCTTCATCTGGATTAACGAAAGATGATATCGAAAAAATGAGAAAAGAAGCAGAATTAAATTCTGAAGAAGACAATAGAAAGAAAGAAGAAATAGAAAAATTAAATATGACAGATTCATTGATTTTTCAAACTGAAAAACAATTAGAAGAACATAAAGATAAGATATCAAAAGAAAATATAGATAATATAAATAAAATTTTAAAAAAATTGAAAGAAGCTCATAGTGATAAAAAATTTAATAAAATAGATAAATATACTAAAAAATTAAATGATATATGGGCTAATATCTCTAAGGATTTATACTCAAATATAAATAATAATAAAGAGGATAAATCTAACAATGAAGATATACAAGAAGCTGAAGAAGTAAAAGATTAATTTATTATTAATTATTAATAATAAATAATATTAATATATAGCCTCGAAAGGATTTGAACCCTTAACCTTCTGATCCGTAGTCAGATGCTCTATCCGTTAAGCTACGAGGCCTAAATCTATATGAAATTATTAGAAGATAAAAGAATATTTATAATAGATTCTTTTATATATATATATAAATATTATTATTATTATAAAAAATATTATAATAATAATTCTATTATATATGGATTTACAAATTTTATAATAAATATATTAATTAAGCAAAAACCAACATATATATATGTGATATTAGATGATAGAATTAAAAATAATTATAAAAAAAAAATTTTTAAAGATTATAAATCGAACAGAAAAAAAATACCTTTTAATTTAAAAAATAATTTATTTAAAATAAAGGAAATATTAAATACTTTAAATATAAAATATATAAAAATAAAAGATATAGAAGCTGACGATATAATTGGAAGTATAATAAAAAAAAGTGAAAAAGTTGGTTTTATAAATTATATATATACTGAAGATAAAGACTATTATCAATTAGTTTCTAATAGAACTTTTATATTTAAAAATAATATATTAATAGATAAAATATTTATATTGAAAAAATATAATATAAATAAAACTAAACAATATATAGATTTAATTAGTTTAACAGGGGATAAAACAGATAATATTCCAGGTATACCTAATATAGGATATAAAACAGCAAGTAAACTATTGAAAACCTATAAAAATATAGAAAATATCTTTTTAAATTATAATAAATTAAATAATAGTATAAAGAATAGAATAAAAGGGTATAAAAAATTAGTAATAATGTATAAAAAAATTATAAAAATTAATAACAATATTAAAACAGAAAATTTTTATCCTAGATATAAAATTAACTATATCACAATTAATAATTTATTGATAAAAATAGGTTATACGTTCTTTATAAAAAAAATTAAAAAAATAAAATTAATGTTATATATATAATATGAAATATGACATTAACATAATATTATCAGGTTTTTCAGGAGAAGGAATACAGTTTATGGGATATCATTTATCATATATATTACATATGAATAATTATTATATTAAAACATATAATAATATACCTTCAGAAATTTTATCTCCTACTAAAACTATTACAGATTTGTCTGAATTTATTATTCGTTTTTCTAATAAAAAAATAATTAGTTATTTTAATTTTAAAAATAATATTTTTCTATTTACTAATTATATATCATATAAAAAAAATATTAATAGAATAAAATTTAATAGCATATTAATTTTTGATTTTAACAATATTTTTTTAAATAAAATATTAAAATCTAATTTTTTAAATAACTATCGTATTTATATTTTAAATACCAAAGAATACATATTTTTAAAATATAAATTTAAATTAAAATATAATTTAATTAATAAGTTAAAAAATTCTTTTTATATAGGGTTTATATTATATTTATTTAATTTACCAATTAATATATCAAAAGTATTTTTAAAAAATAAATTTATTTTTAAAAAAAAAATATACCTTTTAAATTATAAATTATTAAAAATGGGGTATAAAATAGGTAGAAATAAAATTAAAAATAGGATAAATTTATTAAAAAATAAATCTAAATTAAGTTATACTAATCAATTAATAAATGGGAATTTAGGTATAGTATTAGGTATAATTCATTATAGTATTAAATATAATATAAATATATTTTATTCAAGTTATCCAATTACTCCATCTACTACTATTAGCAATTATATAAAAAAAAATTCTAAATATTTTAAAAATATAAAATTTTTCGATGCTGAAGATGAAATAAGCGCTATAAACACTTCTATCGGAGCTTCTTTATATAACGAGTATATAGGTGTAATTTCTACATCTGGCCCTGGTATGTCATTAATACAAGAATCCTTAGGATTAGCTGTAGTATATGAAATACCATTAATAATTATAAATGTACAAAGGGTAGGACCTTCTACAGGATATCCTACCAAAATAGAACAATCTGATTTAATGCAGGCTATTTATGGTAGACATGGTGAAGCCCCTATACCAGTTTTTGCTATACATAATATAAGTAACACTATAAAATTAATACAGAATATATTAAAATTATCTTTTAAATTACAAACACCAATAATAATTTTAAGTGATATTAATATATCAAGTAATTATTCATTATGTAAAAAATATAATAAATTTAAAATTATAAATAATATAAAAATAAAAAATAAATTAATTTATAATATTAGTAAAAATAAATGTATAGGAGGATTAGTAAATAATATTAATAATCATTATAAAATAATAAAAAAAAGGCAAAAAAAAATAAATTATATTTTAAAATATAAGAAAATTAATTATATATTAAATATAAATAAAAAAGGTAGAATATTAATTATAAGTTGGGGTTCTACATTTGAAATAATTAGAGAATCAATAAATATATTAATTAAAAAGAAATATAAAATAGGATATATCCATTTTATATGTTTATATCCTATTCAATATAAATTAATAGAAAATAGTTATTACAATTTTAAAAAAATTATAATATTTGAATTAAATAACAAACAACTTTATTATATAATAAAAAGTTATTCTACTATTAATAAAGATATATTATTCTATAATAAAATGAATGGAGAAACATTTACAGTATATGAAATAATTAAAAAAATTAAAAAAATATATTAAATATTTTCAAATATAGCTTTTTCTTGAACAAATTTTAATCTTAAATTACCTAATTTACCATTTCTATGTTTAGATACTATAATTTCGGCTTGACCATTACATGGTTTAGTAATATCTCCATCCCAATATTTAAATCCATAGTATTCAGGTCTATATAATAATAATACTATATCAGCATCTTGTTCTATAGCACCGGATTCTCTTAAATCTGATAAAAAAGGTCGTTTAAATCCACCTCTAATTTCTACAGCTCTAGATAATTGAGAAATAGCTATAATAGGTATTTGAAATTCTTTAGCTATATATTTAATATTTCTAGATATAGTAGATATTTCTTGTTCTCTAGTTCTAAATTTATTATTATCTACGTAAATTAATTGTAAATAATCTAAAATTATTAATTTTACTTTATATTTATATATTAATTGTCTACATCTATTTTTTAAATCTGTAATAGTTAAATACGAAGAATCATCTAAAAAAAACTTATATTTATTTAACTCATTAATTTTAATTTTAAATAAATTAATTTCCTCTTCAGTTAAATCTAAATTATTTAATCTATCATATGGTATACCAGTTTCAAATATTAATAATCTAGACATAATTTGATAATAAGACATTTCTAATGAAAATAAACCTACAGGTATGTTCTGTTTTAGATAATTAATAATTAATGATAAAGCGAATGATGTTTTACCCATACCAGGTCTAGAAGCTACTATAATTAAATCAGATTTATGTAATCCTAATATTATATTATCTAGTTTAGTAAAACCTGTAGGTAAAAAAACTTTTTTATTTATTTGTTTAATAGTTTTAGGTAATATTTTTTTTATAGATTTAATTTTATTATCTATATAGTTTATATTAAGATTATCTATATTATCTTGTATTTCATTTATTAATAATATAGGATTTATACCTATTTTATTAATTTTATTAATTGTATCTACAGATATTTTAATTAATCTTCTAAGTATAAATTTTTCTATCAATAATTTTACATAATTTTTAATTTTATAGAAATTAGTATAATTATTTAAAAGATAAGTTATGTATATTTCTCCACCTATTATTTTTAATTTATTATATTTTTTAAGTTCTGATATTAATGTTAATAAATCTATTCTATTATATTTGTTATAAACTATTTTTATATACCTAAAAAGTATTTTATTTTTTTTTTTATAAAAAACTTCTGGGGTTAATGAATCTATAACTTTAATTAAACTTTTTTTATTTAAAATTATAGATCCTAAAATTGCTTCTTCTAATTTTATTAAATTAGGAGATTCTTTTTTTAATTTTATAATTGTAAAAATTTTATTTATATATATAATATATTATTTTAATTTTGCATTTAAATATTTATTATATAAAATTATTAATTTTTCTAGGATATTATTAATATATTTTTTATTAATACCTATTTTATTCTTAATAAATAATCTTAATGTATATGATTTTTTATTATATGGTAAATCTTTATAATATATATCGAATAATTTTAATTTAATTAAATCATTTTTTAATTCTTTTTTAGTTACTTTATAAAAATCATTAAAAAAAATATTTTTATTAACTATAAATGTTAAATCTTTTTGTATATAGTGTAAATTGCTAAAATTATTGAATTTTATTATTTTATAATTTAATACTTTAAATATTTTATCTATATATATAACTGAATTATATATTATATTATTATTAAGTAAATAATAATTTAATTTAATTATACATATATTATTTTTAATTATTTCAATATTTTTTTGTTTTTTTATTTTTAATTTATATTTATATATATTAATTTTTTCTAATATTATTTTTATAATATTAAATATTTTATAGTAATTATTTATAATATTCTTATTATTTTTTAAAATTATAATTTCTATAATTTTTTCTTCTTTATATTTTTTATAATTATTAATTACATAAGTATTACCTATTTCATAAAATTTTAAATTATAATTTTTTCTATTTAAATTATAAATAATATTATTTTTTATACTATCAAATAAATTTGTTCTTAAATATACTTTTTTATTAATAATAATTGATTTTTTATCTTTTTTATCTATAAAAGGTGTATTAATAACTTCATACATACCATAACTAATTAATATATTTGTAATATTATCAATTATTATATTCTTATTAATTAATTTATCTTTAAAAAGATAAAATTTATTTTTAAATATTATATTTTTATTATTTAACTTATTAATATTTAAAAATTTAATTATATCATTAATAATATCTATTTTATTTTTAATATATAAAAAATTATTTATTAAAACTACAAAATATTTTTTGTTATATTTTAAAATATTATAATTTAATGATTTAATAATTTTTAAAACTTTTCTTTTACTAATTAATATACCTATAAAATTATATAAATATTTATAAGTTATTAAAATTTTTTTGTATTTAATTTTTAAATTATTATATTTATAAATAGATTTAATATTTTTAAATATTTTTTTAATTTTATAAATTAAATATTTAATATTATATATATTTATTTTGTTCTTATATATATTAGATAATATATTATTAATCTTAAATTCTTTACTGAATTTTCTAATTTTTTTATTTTTTAATATATATATTAATAATATATACCTATTATTTTTATTATTAATATTATAATTATATCTATTTATAATTCCATTTAAATTTATAAGTTTTTTATTATTATATATTATAATATTATTTTTATTTTTTAATAATATAAATTTATTTTTTTTTATAAAAAATCTAACATTTTTATTATTTCTCTTTATTATATATTTATTATTATTTTTATTATATTTGAAAACTACTAAAGGTATACCAGTTTCTTGTATTAAATAATTTGTAATATCTGATATAATGTTATTAATTTTATAATTATTTGATAATAAAAGATTATTGTATATAATATTTTTATATTTATGTTTAATAATATCTTTTATAATAAAACAATTTAAATATAATATATCTTCTTTATTAATTAATTTAAATTTTATTTTTTTATTTTTTATAAAATTAACTTTTTTATAATTATTTTTTAATAGAGCTTTATAAGATTTCTTTTTATAATTTAAATAACTAATAATAATATTAGAAATATTTATATAATAGATTAAATAATTTATATTAGGTGTACAATTTAATTTAATTAAATAGTCTACATCATATTCAGTATAAAAAATTTTTTTATCCTTATAAGATATTAATAGTAATGTATTACGGAAATAATAATTACTAGATTTTATTATTAAATTATTGTTAATAGTTATTATATAATAATTATTAGATCTAGTAATATGTTTTATTTTAGATATAAAGAATTTTTTATTAAACTTATAATAATATATAGGATATATTTTTTTAGTTTTTAATACTTCTATCCCTATAGTATTAAAAATCTTTAATATATTATTTATATTTAAATTAGTATCAATAAATTCTTGTATCCAACTTAATAAGATATTCATAAATTTTTATTATTTAATATTAGTTATAAAACCCATAAAAAATATATTTTTTTTTATTTCTTTTTTAATTAAAATATTTTTTTTATTTATATATATATATTTATTATTTAATACTAACAATAGTTTAATAAATAAAAATAAATTAATTTTTAATTTAATATTCCTACCTTTATAAATAAATTTATTAATTTTTTTTTTAATATAAATAAATTTGTTTTTATATAAAATTATTATAACTTTCTTATATATTTTAAAATTAATAATATTAATAATATTATTTTTATTGATTATATTATATATTTTTATTAAAATATTTAATATTCTTTTATTATCTATTATTAAGCTATAAAAGTTTTTGATTTTAATTTTTATTAAATTATCAAATTTATATATTTTTTTAATAACTTTTATTTTTAGTATATAATATGTTTTTTTAGTATTTATATATAAATATTTATTATTATATATATATATAGAGATATCATTATTATAATTTCTAAAAATATTTAAATATATCAACAAAGATTTTTTTGATATTTTATATAAATTATTATTATAATTTTTATTATTAATTTTAAGTTTATAATATAAAAAATAATAATTATAATCAGTGCTAATTAAATAAACAATATTATTATATATTTTAATAAAAAAATTATTTTCTTTTAATAATATATTTTTATTATTTAAATTTAAAAAAAGTGTTTTTAAAATTTTTATAAATATTTTATTATTTATAATTATATCTTTCTCTATATTTATAAAATTATTAAATTTTATTATAAAATTTAACTTATATATCTTTAACTTATAATAACTACTATAATCTATAAAAATAATATATTTATTTCTAAAATATACATTATATTTATTTTTATTAAAAATTAAAATTTTAATTAAATAATTAATATTTTTAATTAAAAAAAATTTATTTATATTATTAATATTATATATTTTTATATTTGTTAATAAAATAAAATTTTTTTCTTTAATATAAATAAAAAATTTATTTTTATATATATAACAATATATAGTATTAAATTTATTATAATAATTATATTTAATATAAAAAAGATTAATTTTATTTAAATAATATATTAAAAAATTTTTTAAAAATATATTAATTTTTTTTATTTGTATATACATGTTATAATTTTATTAATTGGTTTGGTAGTTCAAATTGGTTTAGAATACGTGCCTGTCACGCACGAGGTTACGGGTTCAAATCCCGTCCAAACCGTATAATTTTTTATACTTTTAATGTTAAAAATAATTAAGCAGCTAGAATATATATATAGTTTACAATTATTAGAAAATAAAATAAAGGAAATTAAAAAAATTTATAAATATATACCTATAATTTTTAAGAAAAAAATAAAAAAAATAAAAAATAAAAAAAGAATAATTAAAAGTAAAAAGAAAAAAATATTAAATTATAAAAATAAAATATTATATTATAATGAGAAAAAGAGATTCCATCTTTCCTTAATGGATAAATATAAAATAGATAAAAATTCTATTATAAATATAAAAGATTTAAATATATTAAATAAAGAAATAGAATATAGTGTATTAAAAATTAATTATATAGATAAAGAAATAATAAAAATTAATAAAAAGATAATTAAAATTAAAGAAAATAATCAATATATTTTAGGTAGAATCAAAAAATTAAAAATTAAAAATTTAATTTTAAAAAATAAATTAAAAAAAATTTTATATAATATAAAAAAACAAATTCCTAAAATTAATAGATTGTTACATTATTATAAAAATAAAATTAAAGGATATAAAATTTATAAAAAATTTATATATATCAAAAAGAAATCTAAAGATAATATAGGTATATTATCTATATATAGTAATATGGCTATAGAAAATATTAATCTAATTATACCTAAAAATATATATTATAATTTAAATAAAAATAATAAAATATATTATGATTATTACACTGGTAAAATATTAATTAGCAAAAATTTATCTGATAAAATTAAATATAAATTTAAAAATATTATGAATAATATATTAATATAATAATATATTATTTATTTTTTATTTTTTTTGAAATTAAATATTTTTTTCTAAGATTCTTTAATCTTTTAATTTCAGAAGGTTTTTTATAATATAATTTATTCTTAATATCTTTAATAATATTTAATTTAGAAATTTTCTTTTTATGTATTCTTAATCCTTTTTCTATGTTTTGTCCTTCTTTTAGTAATGTAATTAATTTCATAGTATTAATTTATTATATATATTTTAATATAATAAAATAAAATAATGTATAAAATTAATAAATTAAAAGGTACTATAGATATTTATAATGATAAATATTATATATTTAATTATATAATAAATAAAATAAAAATTATTTTAAAATTTTATGGATATTTACCAATAAAAACTCCATCCGTAGAAAATACTAAAATATTAAAATATTTAAATATTAATTTATCTAAAAAAATTATATATAATTTTAATAAAAATAAATTTTTAATATATGATTTAACTATACCTTTAATAAGGTTTATAAATAATAATTATAATAATTTAATATTTCCATTTAAAAGATATCAGATCCAAAGAGTATGGAGAGGAGAAAAACCTCAATATAATAGATATAGAGAATTTTATCAATTTGATATAGATGTAATAAGTTTTAAATATAATAAAAAATATTATATAGAATTAGAATTATTAACTATATGTGAAAAAATTTTTTATAAATTAAAATTAAAAGCTATTTTAGAAATAAATAATAAAAAAATATTATATGATTTATGTAATCTTTTAAATATTAAAAAGAATAAAATTAATAAATTTATTATAATTTTAGATAAAATAAATAAAATTAAATTAAATAATATAATTAATTATATAAAAAGTAATAAAATTATTGATAAAAAAAATTATAAAAAGTTTATATTTTTATATAAAATAAATTTAATAAAAAATAATAAAAAAAAGATATTATTATTATATAAAATATTTAATAGATATAATATAAATATAAAAAATTTAAATTATATTAAATTTATTTATAATAAATTGTTAAATTATAATTTTAAAAATCTTAATTTAAATATAAATTTTTTATTATCTAGGGGATTAAATTATTATTCTAATATAATATTTGAAATTAAAACGAATGGTTATAATAATATATCTTTATTAGGAGGAGGATCTTACAATAATTATTTTAAAATCAATAATAAGAATACTTACTATATAGGTATGTCTATAGGTATTTATAGATTATTAAACTATTTTTTAGATGAATTAAAGAATATAAATATTAAAATAAAAAAAATAAAAATATTATTTATAAATTTAAATTTAGAATATTATATTTATTATAAATATTTAAATCTGTTTAATAATAAATATATAGTAGAAATATACCCACACTTTGTAAAAATTAAAAAACAAATAAAATATGCAATTAAAAAAAAAATTAATATTTTAATATTTATAGGTAATAAAGAAATTAAAAATAATATAATTAAAGTTAAAGACTTGAAAAGGGGGGAAGAATATATTTTCTTAAAAAAAAAGAATTTTATAAAATTTCTAGAAAATTATAAATTATAAATTTTATCTAAAATATATTTTTTTTCTTTAATTAAATAATAAATTTTTTTTAAATAAATATTATTAACTTTATTTTTTTTTATTTTTGATATTAATATATTAATACTTTTTAAAACTATATAATATTTATATTTTAATGCATTCTCTTTAAAAATTAATTTAATGTTTCTATATTTTATAATATTTTTATTTTTTATATAAGTTAAATTTATTAATTCTTTAATATTTTCTTTTATTTTTATTAAAAATTTTATATGATATTTTTTATAGAAATCGATTTTATATTTATTTAGTATATTAAAAATATATCTGAAAATATTATACGAATATATAATTCTATTTTTATTTTTATATTTATATATTAAATTATATTTTCTAATATTATAATACTTTTTTATAAAATTAAAAATTTTATTACTATATAAATTTATTTTCGATTTTAAATTTATTTTCTTTTTACTTTTCTTTTCATTTTCTTTTTTTTGTTTATTATATTTTTTTTTAGAATTGATAATTTTACTAATATTGATTTTATTGTTCTTATAAATCTCGTTATATACATAGTATTTAGATATTTTAAATTTTTTAATTATATTTTGTATATAGAATTCTTTTACTATATTATTATTAATATATAAAATTTTATTTAAAAGTTTACTTAATAATTTATATTTTTTAAATGGATCATAAATTTCATTTTTAAATATAATAAAAAAAAAATCTATAAAATTTTTACTATTTTTTAATAAAATATTGTTAATATTTTTTTTATTTTTTATTTTATTTATATAGCTACTGGGATCTTCATTATTATTAAAATAAAATAATCTTATATTAATATCATATTTAAAAAAAATTTCTATATTTTTAATTGCTGCATTTATACCACTAGTATCTCCATCATATAATAAAATTACATTATTGGTATATTTTTTAATCTTATTAATATGATTACTACTTATATTAGTTCCTAATGTAGATAATACGTTTTTAACATTAGCATTATATAATGATAAAAGATCCATATATCCTTCGACTAAATAACACAAATTATTTTTACTTATATATTTATGGTTTTCATATAAACCATATAATATATTGCTTTTATTAAAAAATAAATTATTTTTTGAATTAATATATTTATTAATTCTTATAGATAAATTTAATGTTCTACCTCCGAATCCTATTATATTACCATTTATATCTTTAATTGGAAACATAATTCTATTTCTAAATAAATAATGAAATTTTTTATTAATATTAGTAAATATACCCAAATTTTTTAATATTTTATTATTAAATACAATTTTATTTTTTATAAAGAATAATTTAATAGATAAATTACTCGGTGAATATCCTAGACCGAATTTTTTTATAATTTTTTTATTTAAATTTCTTTTTAATAAATATTTATATACTTTTTTGTTATTAAATAAAAACTTTTGAAATAATTTATTTATATTATTTAATATTTTATTAATTTTAAATAAGAAAAAATTTTTTTTATTATATAAATAATTTTTTATTTTAAATTCATTATTATATTTATTACTTAAATATTTAATAGCCTGAAAGTAATTATAATTTAATATATACATAATAAACTTTACTACTGTCCCCCCCTTACCACTACTAAAATCTTTCCATATTTTTTTTTTGGGTGACACCATTAAAGAAGGATTAGTCTCTTTTTTAAATGGGCTAAAGCCTTTATAATTATTACCACATTTTTCTAATTTTACAAATTTACTTATAACTTTTACAATATTTATTTTGTTTTTAAAATAATTATTCATATTTAATTTATTTTAATTAAATTAATATAATGAAAACTATTAAAAGATACATACCACTAATAACACCGTTAGACGGTAATTTAAATATAGATTATTTATCACTTGAAAAAATTTTATTTCATATAATAGATTTAGAAAAAATAGATAATTTAATTATATTTGATAATTATTCAGAATATAAATTAATTAATGTTAATGATCGTATTGATTTAATTAATTGTATAATTAATAATAATAATAATAATATTAACTTAAAATTAATATTAAAAATTAATGATATTTATAATTATAATGATTTAATATATGAAATAAACAAAAAATTATATAAAAATATTTATTATATTATATTAGATTTTCCATTTTATTATAATAAAATATATAAAGAAGATATATTGATAAACTATATAAAATTATTTAAATATTATAAATATTTATATTTTTATTTTTCTATAAAAAAAGGATGTAAAATAGATGAAAATTTTCTTTTAAAACTAAAAAATAAATGTAATAATTTTATAGGTATATTAAATAAAAATAATTATAATTTTCAAAATTATGAATTAATTAATAATATTGATATTATTATTAATAATGATCTTAATCTTTTTAATAATATAAATTTAAATATAAGTGGAGTATCTTCTCCTTTATTTTATTTTTTTTTAAATTATTTTTATAACGAAATATTTTTAAGGATTCAAAATAGAAAATATTTAAAATTTAATAATACATATTATAATGTAATTAATTTTATAAATATTTTATATAAAAAAATATATACTATATCTGGTATAAAATTTTTATTACATTATTTAAATATATGTAATTTTTATATTAAAGATCCAATATATAATATTGATAATATTTCATATTATAAAAAATTAAAAATATTATTAAATAAAATTATAAATAATTAATATGAAGATATTATTTAAAAAAAAGAATAATTTATTATTTGATATAAAAAAATTAGAAAAAATATCGAAAACCTCTATATATAATTTAATAAATATTTTATCTAAAAGAGCTAAAATAATTAGTAAAAATATTAGATTATATAATAAAGAAATATTATTACTTTTAAAAATAAAAAATTATAAGGATAAAGATAAATTAAAGGACAGAATATTAAATATAAATAATCTACCTAATCCTTTATATTTAGCTATTATTGAATTATTAAAAAATAATAAAAAAAATGAGTAGAAAAATTTACATAAATAATAATTTTTATAAATTAAATAAGTTTTTAAAAATTAAGAAATATACAAATATAATATTATTATTAGACAATAATGTTAAAAAGTTTTGTTTAAAAAAATTATATGAATATTTATCTAATAATATAAAAAAGAAAATTTTATTATTAGAAATTAAATCTGGAGAAAAATATAAAAATTTAAAGACGTGTATAAATATTTGGAACAAATTAACAAATTTAAAAATTAGTAAAGATAGTTTAATAATTAATTTTGGAGGAGGTGTTATTACTGATTTAGGTGGATTTATAAGTTCATTATATAAAAGAGGTATAAATTTTATTAATATACCTACGACATTATTAAGTATGATAGATGCTTCTATAGGTGGTAAAAATGGTATAAATTTTAAGGAATTAAAAAATGAAATAGGTATTATTAATAATCCTATCTCAATATTTATTAACTATAAACTATTGTTTAGTTTACCCCAAAAAGAAATTATATCTGGACTAGGAGAAATTTTAAAATATGGACTTATTTACGATAAAAGATTATGGAATTTAATTATAAATAGTAATATAAATAAAATTAATTGGAAATTCATAATATATAAATCTATAAAGATTAAATTATCAATAGTTAAAAAAGATCCTTATGAATTGTATGGGTACAGAAAAAAATTAAATTTTGGACATACTATAGGTCATGCTATAGAAAGTTTTTATTTATATAATAAAAATCCTATAACACACGGTGAAGCTATTATGTTAGGTATGATATGTGAATCATGGATATCTAATATTAAAGGATATTTAAATAAAAATGAATATAAAATTATATTAAAAGGTATACTAAAATATATAAAAATAAAAAAAATAAAAAAGGTTTTTTTTAATTATATTATAAATATAATTAAAAATGATAAAAAGAATTTTAATAATAAAATATATTTTGTATTATTAAAAAAAATAGGTGAATCTATATATAATATAGAAATTAATAAAAATACTATTATAGATAGTATAAATGCATTGAATAATATAAATAATTAATATGAAAGATAAATATATAAAATATATTACTATTAATACTGAAGTAAAAAAATCATATATAGATTATGCTATGTCAGTTATTGTATCAAGAGCATTACCTGATGTAAGAGATGGATTTAAACCAGTACATAGAAGAATTTTATATGCTATGTATAAATTAGGTATATTTTATAATAGAAATTATAAAAAATCTGCACGTATAGTAGGTGAAGTATTAGGAAAATTTCATCCCCATGGAGATAAATCAGTATATGATAGTATAGTACGTATGTCACAAGCATGGAATATAAGATATAAATTAATAACTGGACAAGGTAATTTTGGGTCTATTGATAATGATCCACCAGCAGCTATGAGATATACAGAAATTAAATTAGAAAAAATTACTAATGAAATTTTAAGTGATATAAAATATAATACAGTTAAAATGAAAAGTAATTTTGATGATACATTATTAGAGCCTGTAATATTGCCTACTAAGATACCTAATATAATTATTAATGGGTGTAGTGGTATAGCAGTAGGTATGGCTACGAATATGCCTCCTCATAATTTAAATGATACTATTAATACAATTTGCAAATTTATAGATAATAAAAAAATTAAAATAGAAAAATTAATATATACTATAAAAGGACCCGATTTTCCGACTGGTGGTATATTATTATCTTATAATGGAATTATAAATGCTTATAAAAAAGGAAAAGGAAAAATTATAATAAGATCTAAATATTATGTAAAAAAAACTAAATATAATAAATATTTAATAATTAAAGAAATACCTTATCAAGTAATAAAAAGTAATTTAATAAAAAAGATTTATGATTTAATTAAAATAGGGAAGATAGAAGAGATAGAAAACATTAAAGATGAATCTAACAAAAATGGTATAAGAATAATTTTATTATTAAATAAAAATAGTAAATCAGAAATAGTAATAAATAAATTATTAAAATATAGTGATTTAGAAGTAAGTTATCATATTAATAATATAGCTTTAGTAAATGGGAAACCTAAAAGACTAAACCTAAAGGAATTAATATCATATTTTATAGAACATAGAAATAAAATAATTATAAATAAATCTAATTATTTTTTATTGGTAAATAAAAAGAAAATTCACTTGTTAAAAGGATTTATAAAAATTTCAAATAGAATAAAAACATTATTAAATTTAATAAAAACATCTATATCATATAAAGATTCTTTTAATAAAATAAAAGATAAATTTAATTTATCAAATTTACAAATTAAATTCATTTTAAATACTAAGTTATATAAATTAACAGATAATGAAATTAAAAATTTAATTCTTAAATATAACGAAATAAAATCTATAATAATAAAGAATAAAAATATTATAAATTCAGAAGAAGAAAGAATGAATATAATTAAAAAGGAGTTACTATATATAAAAGATAAATATGGTGATAATAGGAAAACTATAATAGATCATTCAGACTATCAATATTTAAATTCTAAAAAAATAAATCTTATAGAAAATTTAAAAGTTTTAGTAATTTTAACTAAAAATGGATACATTAAAAGAAGTTTATTATCAGACTATAAAACTCAAAAAAGAGGAGGAATAGGTACTAAATGTATAATAATAGAAAAATCTGATTCTATTAAAAAAGTTTTAATAGGAAGTAATCATTATTTTATTATGTTCTTTACATCTAATGGTAAGGGATATATTTTAAAAATTTATAATATACCTATAGGAAATAAAAAATTCAAAGGACGTGCAATACAAAATTTTATATATTTAAAAAAAACAATACAAACTTTTGTATTTATAAAAACATTAAATGATAAGAAATATATTGATGGTCATTATATAGTTATGGTTACAAAATATGGTGTAGTTAAACGTACTGTTTTGAATAAATATATTAACATTAGAAAAAATGGTATACAATCAATAATATTAAGAAATAATGATCCATTATTAGAAGCTATTATTACTAATGGTAAATCTAATCTTTTAATTGCTATTAATAATGGAAAGGCTATCATTTTTAATGAAAAAGATATAAAATTAACTAATAGAACTACTATAGGAGTAAAAGGTATAAATATTAATAGGGATAAAGATAAAGTTATTGGTATAGTTTCTTATATTAATATTAATAAAGAAGTTTTAGTAGTTTCTGAACATGGATATGGTAAAAGGACTTCATTAAAGAATTATAGAGTAACCAATAGAGGATGTATAGGTGTAAAAACTATTAATATAACACCTAAAACAGGTAAATTAATTTCTATATTAGTTGTATCTAGTGATGATGATTTAATGTTAATTAAAACTAATGGTGTAGCCTTAAGAATAAATGTTTCTAATATAAGAAAAGTAGGAAGAAATTCTCAAGGAGTTAAATTGATTAAATTAAAAAAAGATGATAAAATCGCTAGTGTAGTTTTAATTAAAAAATAAAAATATAAAATTATGAATAAAATAATTAAATATTTAGAGAAAAAATATTTAAAAAATAAATATAAATATGATATAAAAGTAGGAGATAATATAAGTGTGTATTATAGTAACATAGAAATAGGTAAAAATAAAAGTCAAGTATTTACAGGATATGTAATTAGTAAGAAAGGTAATAATAAATTTAATAAAACTTTTATAGTACGTAAAATAATTAATAATATAGGAGTAGAAATGATTTTTTTTCTATATTCTCCATTTATTAAAAATATAATAATTAATAGTCGTGGTAAAGTAAAAAGATCTAAAATTTTTTACTTAAGATATAATAATAAAAAGATAAAAAATAGAGATTATAAATAAATCTCTATTTTTTTTATATTAATATATTTCAATTTTTTTTACTATATTGCCATTTATCAATAATATTTAAAATATTATTAATATTAAAATTATATATAGATATATATCTAATAATTTTATCTTTATCTATAAAGAAAAAAGTATTTTTAAAATTTTTATTTATAGATAAATTATATTTATATCTAATAATTCTATTTATATCATAAAAGAAAAGTATATTCATTTTATTTATATTACTATGTCTATGTAAAATGAACTTTTTCGTATTTATAATAATACAAATAATTTCTACATTTCTTATATAAAATTCTTTATAAAAAAAATTAATTTCAAATAATTGATTAATATATATATAATTTATAAAAAATAATATTATATATCTATTATCTATATATTTATAAAAATTTATTTTTTTTATTATTCTATTATTTTTTATACCATCAGATAAAAAATTAGGAGTAAATTTATTAATTAGACTATACATTATTATTTAACTCTTTCTATATACTTTAATGTTTTAGTATTAATTTTTATATAATCTCCTTCTTTTATAAATAATGGAGTATATATAGATAATCCAGTTTCAAGTATAGATTTTTTATATTTATTTTTCTTAGTATTTCCCTTTATAATAAATTCAGATTTAATTACTTTTAATGTAACATAATTTTTATATTTAATAAATAAAGGCTCATTATTATCTTTATTAAATATAATTTCAATAATATCATTTTTTTTTATTAGCTTTGAATAATTATAAAAAAAAACTTTAGATAAACTTATTAAATTATAACTTTTTTTATCAATTAATATATATTTATTACTATCCTTATATAAAAAAGTATAAAATTTTGATATTATATTAATCTTATTAATTTTTATACCACAAGGTATAATATATTTTATAATATTACCATTTTTAATATTTTTAATTTTT
This sequence comes from Candidatus Shikimatogenerans bostrichidophilus, assembly GCA_029851385.1. Lineage (GTDB taxonomy): Bacteria > Bacteroidota > Bacteroidia > Flavobacteriales > Blattabacteriaceae > Shikimatogenerans > Shikimatogenerans bostrichidophilus_D. The sequence goes on from CP099833.1 coordinate 177,279, forward strand.
GTTCTAACATAAGCGTTACCTTTTCCAGGCTTTACATGTAAAAAATCTATTATTTTATAACAATTATTATTTTTTTCTATATATATTCCTTTTTTTATTTTAGATATATTTATTAACATAAAATATTATATATTATATATAAATTAAAATTTAAAAATGAAAAGAACTTATCAACCATCTAATATAAAAAGATTTAGAAGATTTGGATTTATAAAAAGAAATAAAAATAATAAAAAAATATTATACAGAAGAAGATTGAAAAAAAGAAAATATCTTACTATAAGTGATCGTTAAATCTATTCTTCATTAATAACTTTTTTAATCTTTAGACTAACTACTATCTTATCTAAGTCATGTAATATTTTTATATTATCTTTTAATATATCTTTTATATATATTTTATCTCCTATATCTAATTTACTTATATCTATTAAAAATTCGTCTATATAATTTTCTATATTTGTTAATATATGAATCTTTTTTAATACTACATAACATATACCACCATTAGTAATTCCTATTGGTGTACCTACAGTTTTTACATTTACATAGCATTTAAACTCTTTATTCGATTCTATTTTAAAAAAATCTATATGATAAATTTTATTCCTAAAAATATTATATTGTATATCTTTAATTAAAGATAAATATACTTTATTATTATATAATAAATTTATTATATATTTTTTCTTACTTATAATTTTCTTAATATATTTTAACTCTATAGAACATGGTAAATTTAAATATTTATTATAAATTATACAAGGTATATCATTTTTATTTCTATTTTTAATTATAACTTTCATATATTTATTATTCATTTTAAATTTTTATTTTTTAATTATTTTAATTTTTGGTATTTTTTCCCATAAATTATCTATATTATAATATTTTCTAATTTTTTTTAAAAAGATATTAATAATAATAAAATTATAATCTATTAATACCCATTCTAAATTATTTATACCTTCTATATTATATGGTATAATATTAAATTTTTTTTTAATTAATATTGTAATTTTATTATATATATTTTTTATATGTATTGTAGATTTTCCATTACATATTATTAAAAAATTAAATAAATTATTTGGTACATTACGTATATCTATAATTTTTATTCTTTTCCCCTTAATTTTATTAATTATATTTAAAATATATTTTATAAATAAAACTTTAGTATTATAAATTTTCACAGTATTAAATAATTATTTTCTCATATTCTTTAAGTAGATTAATATTTTTACCTTTGTTTTTAAAATAATTTAAAATTTTTTTCTTATTAATTTTAATTTCTATAAATGTATTATAATGCACGCCCATAATATTATAAGATTTTAATAAATTAGAAGCTAAATATGCTGTTTTATAATCCATAGTATAAATACCACCTATCGGTAAAATTATTAAATTAAATTTTATATTAAAATTCTTCATATCATAAAAAATATCAGTATCACCCGATATATAGATATATTTATTTTTATATTTTATAATAAACCCACCAGCACTTCCTCCATATGTTCCATCTGGAAAACTACTAGAATGTAAGGCATATACATATTTAATATATAGGTCATTATTAATTTTTAAATATGACCCAAAATTTAAATTTATATATTTATTTATTTGAAAATTTTTATTATAATAATTGCATATTTCATAATTAGATATAATTTTAGGTTTATATATATTATATATATTACATACATCTTTAGTATGATCTATATGTGCATGTGTAATTAAAATATAATCTATTTTATTAAAATTTCTTATATTTTTATTTTTTAATATTGGATTATTAGTAAAAAATGGATCTACTAATAAATATATATTATTTATTATTAATAATATAGTAGAATGTGAAATATATTTAATTTTTATCATATTAGTTAATTAATTTTTTTTTTATCTATATCCTGTACCAGCTGGTATTTTATTACCTATTATTACATTTTCTTTTAACCCATATAAGTAATCTTTTCTAGCACTTATTGCAGATTCACTTAATATTCTAGTAGTTTCTTGAAATGAAGCAGCAGATAAAAAAGAATTATTATATAATGCAGATTTTGTAATACCCAATAAAACTGGAATGGCTGTAGCAGGTCTAGCTTTTTCTATATCTATCGTTTTTTTATTATTAATTTTTAAAGTTAAATTTTTTATATATACATTATATTTATTTAATAACATACCTTTTTTAAATTTTCTATAATTATTTTTAATTTTAATTAAATTGTTCATTTTTTTATTTTTTTTAATAAAATCTATTCTATCCATAATTTTACCTTTAATTAAATTAGTATCACCAACATCTATAATTTTAACTTTATTTGTCATTCTCTTTATAATTATTTCAAAATGTTTATTATTAATCTCTACTCCTTGTGAACTATAAATATTCTGAATTTTTTTTATTAAATATAGTTCTAAATATCTAAGTCCTTTTATATATAATATATCTTCTAATGAAATATAACCTTCAGTTAAAGCTGTACCATTTTTAATATAATCATTATCCTGCACCAATATAAGTTTAGATCTATTAATTAAATATTTATATTTTATCTTTAAAGTAGAAGAATTTACTATTATTTTATTAAATTTATTATTTATTTTTTTTATTTTAATAATACCATCTATTTCAGATAACACAGCAGAATTATAAGGTTTTCTAGCTTCAAATATTTCTGTTAATTTAGGTAGTCCCCCTGTAATATCTTGATTATGGTAAAATCTTCTAGGTATTCTCATTAATATTTTACCTTTTTTAATAATTTCATCATTATTAACATTTAATATAGCTCCATTTGGCAAATTATATTCTTTTAAAATTTCCCCACTATTATTTACTATTGATATAGTCGGTAAATCACTATCATTTTTATTATCTATAATAATAAATTCTTTCAAATTAGTATTTTTATCCTTATTAATTTTATAATTTATATTTTTTTTAAAATTATTATATTTTATTTTACCATCTTTTTCTGATATTAATATAACATTATATGGATCACATTTATAAATTATATCTCCTATATTAATGACTTGATTATTTTTTACATATAATATACTACCATATGGTATATTGCTATTATAAACTATTTCTTTTTTTTTATTTTTTATAACTACTTTAGTTAATCTAGAAATTATTAAATATTTATTATTAATTTTTATATATTTTAAATATTTAAAACTAATCTTTCCTTTATATTTAGATTTTATTATAGTTTCTTTAGATATATTTCCTGCAGATCCACCAACATGAAATGTACGTAATGTTAATTGTGTACCAGGTTCTCCTATAGATTGAGCTGCTATAATTCCTATCGTATCTCCTATATTAATTAATCTTCTATTTGCTAGATTACTACCATAACACTTAGAACATACACCATATCTATTTTCACAAGTTAATGAAGATCGTATAAAAATTTTATTTATTTTATATTTATTTATTAAATTAATAATATTTTCATCTATTAATGTATCTTTTTTTATAATTAAATTTTTATTTAATTTAATAGATTTTTGTATTATTCTTCCTAATGCATATGTATTAGATAAATTGTAATCATTATTATAAATATAAATTCCATTTAATGTTCTACAGTCTTTTTCCTTAATTATTATATCATGTACTACATCTACTAATTTTCTAGTTAAATATCCAGCATCTGCGGTTTTTAAAGCAGTATCTGCTAAACCTTTTCTTGCTCCATGAGTAGATATAAAAAATTCCAATGAAGTTAATCCCTCTAAGAAATTAGATATTATAGGAGTTTCTACTATAGATTTATCTAATTCGTTTTCTATATTACTAGTAATTGACATATTATATTTTTGTGGTCTTGTTATTAATCCTCTAATCCCAGCTAATTGTCTAATTTGTATAATAGTACTTCTAGCTTCTGAATTTAACATCATATATAAAGAATTATATTTATTTTTCCCCATAATTCTTACTATGTCCTTTGCCATATATGATGTAGTTTTACTCCATATATCTATAATATTATTATATTTATCTTTATCTGTAATAAATCCTAAATTATAGTTCTTATATAAATTATTAATTTTTCTTTTAATATTATCTATAACTTTTTTTTTCTTTTTATATATTAAAATGTCTTGTATATTAAAAGATAGTCCCCCCTTATAAGAATATAGTAACCCTATTTTTTTTAAATTATCTAAAAATTTTCTTATAACATGAATATTGCTATTTGTATATATATTAATAATTATTTTTTTTAATATACTTTTTTTAATTAATTTATTAATATATTTATAATTTTTATATTTGGGGATAATATTGTTAAATAAAGCTCTACCAACTGTAGTATATATTAATTTATTATCTATTCTTAATTTAATATGATCATGTATATCTATTTTCTTTAGATTATAAGCAATAATTATTTCATTTATAGAATAAAACTTATAAATTTTATATTTTTTATCATTTTTAAATAATGAAGTTAAATAATATAACCCCAATATTATATCTTGTGATGGTGTAATTATAGGATTTCCATTCGATGTATTTAATATATTTTGAGGTGACAACATTAATAATTTCGCCTCTAAAATAGATTCATAAGATATAGGCAAATGTACCGCCATTTGATCTCCATCGAAATCTGCATTATAAGCAGAACATACTAATGGATGTAATTTAATAGCTTTACCTTTAATTAATATAGGTTCAAAAGCTTGTATACTAAATCTATGTAATGTAGGAGCTCGATTTAGTAAAACAGGATGATCTTTAACAATATTTTTTAATATTATCCACACAATCTCTTTTTTAGTTTCTATAATATTTTTAGCGCTATTTATAGTGTTTGCTAATCCTAAATTTAATATTCTATATATAAGATATGGTTTATATAACTCTATAGCTATTTTTCTAGGTAATCCGCATTGATATAATTTTAAATTAGGTTCTACTACTATAACAGATCTAGCTGAATAATCTACTCTTTTCCCTAATAAATTTTGTCTAAACCTACCTAATTTACCCTTTAAAATATCTGATAATGATTTTAACAATCTATTGTTGTCAGTTTTTACTGAAAATGTTTTTCTAGAATTATCTAACAATGCATCTACAGCTTCTTGTAACATTCTTTTTTCATTCAACAATATAACTTCTGGAGCTTCTGAATTAAATAATTTTTTTAATCTATTGTTTCTTATAATAATTTTTCTGTATAACTCATTTAAATCTGAAGATGCATATTTCCCTCCATCTAATTGTACTAATGGTCTTAAATCAGGAGGTATTACTGGTAAAACAGTTAAAATTAAATATTCTGGTTTATTATTCTTTCTACCATTATAAAACAATTCTAAAATTTGTAATTTTTTAAATAATTGTTTACTTTTTATTATATTTTTTTCTTTATTATATTTATCTTTTATTTCTAAATATAGTTTTTTTATATTTATTTTTTTTAATAAATCATAAATAGCTGATGCTCCTGTTTTAATAGTAATATCTTTAGTTTTATTTTTATCATATAGCATAAAAATTTTTTTTAATTTTCTATATATTTCTTCATTAATTAAATCATTTTTTTTATAATATTTTTTATTAATTTTTATATATTTAAATTCACCTAAATTTAATATTAAATAACTATTATAATATATTATATTTTCTACTTCCCTAGTAGTCTTATTAATTAAATAAGAAATTTTATTAGGCATACATTTAAAACCCCATATATGTACTACTGGGACCATCAATTTAATATGTCCCATACGTTCTCTACGTACTCTTTTATTAGTTATTTCTATACCACATCTATCACAATACATACCTTTATATTTTATATTCTTATATTTTCCACATCCACATTGATAATCTTTAATAGGACCAAATATCCTTTGACAAAATAATCCATTAGGAGTAGGTTTTTTAGTTTTATAATTTATAGTTTCAGGTATTAAAACTTCACCATAAGAATCATCAATAATATTTTTAGGAGAAGCTAAATTTATATATATTTTATTTATATTATTTTTTATCAT